>CANBAX010000102.1 GCA_947366645.1 uncultured Clostridia bacterium | reverse complement strand
CTTACGCTTAAGTCTTTTTCTTTTAACTCTTGTAAAAAGTTATGTACCAACATATACTTTGTCTTATCCTTCTTTTTTAAATAAGCAAAGTAATTTTTATTTATAAGCAGTTCATTTAATGCTTGATAAATGCCGTTAGTTTGTACACAAAGTTTTAATAAAGCAAGCATTTCGTAAAAATCATCTAGTTTTTCATTTAAATTTACCCTTCTTAACGCTTCGTAAAAATATTTTTCATCAGGATAGTCAAGTCTTAACTGTGCAAGTTCGTCTAACGTAAAACCGCCTATAGGTGATGCTAACACTGATATTAAGGCATTATCGTTATCTTTGTCGAGTAAAAGCCTTAACAAATTAAGTAACATCTGCACGTCACCATCCTGAACTACTAATTGCTTGCTGTCAACTAAAACAGGATATCCCTTTTCTGCAAGTTTTACCGCAAGGCAGTCCATAAGTGAATTTCTACTTCTAAACAAAACTGCTATGTCTGAAAACTCTACCGGTCTTAATTCTTTTTTCTTAGCATCATAGATTTTTTGCATTAAAATCTCATCTATTCTAGCCACGATAGCTGATACTTCCATTTTATCTTTATCGCTTGAAACTAAACTATCGTGTTTTACACTATAAATATTTTTTACTACCCTTTCTTTTTCTTCTTCCCCAGCTTTTTCTACAACATCAACTCTAACAGATGGTAATTGCATTTTTTCAAATGCAACCTCTCCTTTAAGCATAGATGTATCTTTATAATTAATACCTACGCTATCTTCTGTCATAACCTTTTCAAATACACGATTAATAAAGGATAGTAGTCTATCATCACTACGGAAATTGCCTCTTAAAAAAGACACCCCTCCACTTGGGGAAAAATTTTCTATATCCTGCTGCATGATTTCCATGGTGGCGTTTCTGAAACCATAGATGCCTTGTTTAGGGTCCCCCACTGCCACAAAGTGACTGTTTTTTGAAATAGGCTTTATAATTGCCTCTTGCACTCTGTTTGTGTCTTGATATTCATCAACAAATATGTAATCATATTTTTCTTGAAGTTCAGAAAGCACCTGCTCGTTTTCCATTAAGGACAAAGCATAGTTTTCTATATCAACAAAATCTACAACATCTAAATTGGCTTTTAATTTATCGTATTCGTTTTTGTAGACTAAATAAAGTTCTAATAAAGCCTTGGCTAGGCTTCCACAGGTTTGTTTTTGCATCAAAATTTTATCTTCAAAATTATATTTGCCTATTTGCTCTAAAAAGTTTTTTACTTCCATTCTTAAAGCTTTAATGATATCACAAAGTTCTTCATCTCTTGCTTCCCCTCTGATAATGGGTATTTGTTCTAGATTAATCATCTTTAAGTTTTTCACATTATCAATAAAGTTTTCTGAAAAATTTTGGTCTAAAACATGTAAAATATATTCACAATATCGCTGATATTTAATTTCCGCTTCTACTTTCACCCTAACTTTTTGAGCATAATTTGTTAATTTATTTATATCATCTATCAGATAACTATTGGCTTCCTTTAATGCCATATCAAAAATTGAATTTTGGTTTTGAATAAAATATTCAAGCTTTTCCTCAGGTTTATACATTGCCGAGAAAAACCCTTCAAGCCCTAAAATAGTGTCAAAAATTATGGTCTTGTTTTTTCTATAGCTATAATAAATTTCTTGCAAATCCGACTCATGACTTAATTCAAAAATAGAAAGTGCTTTTTCAAATGCTTTGGTTTTAAGCTCGCTTGTATCTTCTAATACAGAAAAATTTTCATCTAAACTTAATTTATCAATGTTTCTTCTTATTAGTTTTTCACAAAAAGCGTCTATAGTTGATATATCGGAAATTGTTAAATCATCAAGCTGTTCCAACAAAAAAACATCATATTTTTGTTTTAAGAGCGCTTTACTCAGTCTTTCTCTCATCTCACCAGCTGCCGCGCGAGTAAAGGTTAATACTAGCAGTCTTTTAATTGGAATTTTTTTCTCCACCACAAGTTTAGTAATATATTCAATAAGCACAAAGGTTTTTCCACTTCCAGCAGAAGCACTTACAATAAGATTTTTGCCATTATTATTAAGTACTTCCGCTTGTTCTACAGTTAGACTATTCACTTTTCCCCTCCTTTGTTATATTACAAATATCTTCTTGGTTAATCCGCTCTTTTTTTCTTACACCTTTGTTTTTATCTATAAGACAAATGCTGTAATATTGACATTTGTCACAAGAATGTTGAGAGGGTTTGGCTTCAATATATCCACTTTCTATCTCCTCTATTGCGTTAGTTGATACTTTCTTCGCATACTCTTCAAAATTAGAAAACGGAAATTTAATAAGCGCCGAACCTTTAAACCCTCCTGACACTTTAGGACTTACTGCTATAATATCACTTGCTCCTGTTTGCAACTTATAATCAAATAACGGCAAAACATCATTGTCATTGATAACAAGCCCATTTAAAAGCACATTTTGCTCGTCTTCCTTGTCGTAATCATATCTACTATCAAAGTAGAATACTCCAACACATTTTTTATTCATAAGTTTTT
>CANBAX010000101.1 GCA_947366645.1 uncultured Clostridia bacterium | reverse complement strand
CTATAATGTCTATATTTATTTTAAAAGTGATTTGTATTCATTAAGATATTCTTTTGCGGTTTTTGACCATTCTTTAGGAATCATTTTTTCTGCATTTTCACCAGCTTCCTTTAAAACCTTTTTATTTTTCAATAGATAGATAATTTTATTTGCAAAAACATTAAGGTCATTGTCCATAGTAAAGCCAGAAACATTATCTGTAATTCTTTCACTGCTACCAGTGCCTTTAATAGTAATAGCAGGCACTTTGTGCAGGGCGGCTTCCACAATGGTCAAAGGGTCGTTATCGAATATGGAAGGGAATACAAAAAGTTCTCCAATAGAGTAGAGGGAGGATAAAAGTTCTTTGTCAGTTATCTGTCCAGTAAAAAGCACGTTTTCGCTAAGTCCAAGGGAAGCAGCATATTTTTTAAAATATTCATCATCAAAACCTTTGCCAACAAAAAGCATTTTAAAATCCGGCACTTCTTCTTTTACTATTTTCAAAGCATCAAGAGTAAATTGAAGATTTTTAAATTTAACAATATGGCCAACATACAAAAGAATATTTTTTTCATCTTGTAGGTTGTAAGTTTTAAGTGCAAGAGGTTTAATTTCATCTAAATTAGTTATTCGCTCAAACATAGCGCCGTTACGGATTACCGTAATCTGATTATTAAAACCATAACTATTAAGTTCTGGAATCATATCGTTTGACACTGTAAACACCTTGTCGGCTTTGTAAAGTTTCTTAACAAGATTTTTGATAAGACCGTTTACAATAACTTTTGATTTAATACTTCTTGAGAATGCAGTTTTAAACTTAGTATGTACTGTCATCACGAGGGGAATGTCGTGCTTTTTGGCATATTTAATGGCGTAAGCAGTCATAGGGGAAACAGACTGGCAGTGAATTACCTGCGGATTAAATTGTCTTAACGCTTTTTTAAATTTTCTAGACATGGAAGGAAAGGCGTAATAATCATTTTGTGTTAATTTCATGCTACCGCATCTAAAAACAGGAAATTTAAAAACTGAGTCATCGTGTTTTTTATACTTAGGTGTACATACAACAACTTCCTCGCCCATATCTTTAAGTGAATTTGCAAGACCAAGTACGGCTTTTTCAGTACCGCCTACTCCAGGAAGGAAACTATCAGTAAATATTGCTATTCTCATATTAAACTCCTTTAACTTTCAAAGCTCTATGGCTAGATTTTTCTTTTTTAATCTTAACTTTGCTATGACCTGTGAAGTTTGTCTTAACTCTAAGGTAATCTTTGTAAGATTTTTCAACAGCTTTGTCCCAGTGAACATAAAGGTCGTTAAATGCGTTTTGACAAATTGTATTATATTTAGCTTCGTCAGCAAAGATTTCTTCTATCTTACTTGCGAAGGCATCTACAGAATTCTCAGCGATATATCCGTTTACATCTTCAGTGACTGTAGCAGCGGTTGCAGCGCCACGTAAGAAAATGGTAGGGGTGGACTGACTTGCCGCTTCAATCTGAACAAGACTGCTCGCATCATAAAGTGAAGGAAACATGAATAAGTCAGCCATTTTGTAGTACTTAGATATTTCCTCTCGGCCAATAACCTTTCCAGTTAAAATAACGTTATCTTGAATTCCAAGTTTTTTAATATGGCTTTTAAGCTTTTCTTCATCGGTGCCTGTACCTACATACAGCATTTTAAACTTAAATCCACGCTCTTTCAGTAAACGTAAACTATCAGCAATAAAGAAAATGTTTTTAAGTGCTGTAAGCCTACCTATAAATAAAAGCACTTTTTCATCATTTTTAATATTGTATTTTTCTTTTAATAACTTAATTTCCTCATTATTTTCATAAGGAAGAAGGTCTGTGCCATTATTTTGCGTTTCAGGCAAAGTATAGGCTCCATAACGTTTAAAAATGCGTGCTATTTCATCGTTAACAGCCCAGCATTCTGTGCAACTATTAAATACCTTCATAATACCTTTAAGCAAGGATTTGGTAATAAGTTTTGATTTTGTGGCTCTATAAAAATCCTGTTCAAATTGGCTGTGCATAGTGGCAATTACAGGAATGTTGTGCTTCTTAGCATATCTAACGCCAAGCTTACCAATAGAGAAAGGTGAGTGAATATGCACAAGGTCAAGTTGTTCATTTTTAAGTTGCTTCATGAACTTTGCGTCAGAACTTGGCATAGGCAGGTCGTAGTCAAGGAAGACAACGGGGAATTTGGAATTACACCTTACAACCTTGTAAGGCAGGGTAGAGTCATCAAAGTCACTGCGTCCTGCAGGGACAAATACAACAACATCACAAAATTTACTTAATCTTCTTGCGTAATTATCAACAACCATAACAACGCCGTCTACCATAGGGAAGAAGGTGTCGTTAAAAAGTCCAATTTTTAATCTTTTTTCTTTCAAAATAACCTCCATACAAAGAGAAACTTTTCTCTTGTAAAATCATTCTAACATAGCAAAAATACTATTGTCAAATGTTATTTGAAGGAAGAAAAACTTTATAATAATGAGATTTTGTTAAAAAAAACGGCTAATTAGCCGCAATTTAGGGAAGTGTAGCGTCTGCAGTATTAGTTTTTTTCATTTTGATTTATTATT
>CANBAX010000100.1 GCA_947366645.1 uncultured Clostridia bacterium | reverse complement strand
ACTAAACATTTTAAATAAATTCTTTTTCATAATTTCTCCGCTAAGTCTAAGATTTACTAAGTTTACTATATATAATGACTTTTGTCAATTAGTTTAAAGTATTATTGACTTATATAAAGGTGACTAAACCTCACTTATCTCAATAAGTTTATTCCCCACCATATCACAAGAGGTGAGATAGTATGGCAGCTCGTCCTTTATAAATTTAAGTTGCTGTGTTTTAAACCCATGCAGATGACCGAAAATTACTGCGTCAACCTGATAGTCTTTAAGTAAACGGGAAAATTCGCTGTCCTCCCTTTTGGCATTTACCGGCGGATAGTGCATCATGCAAACAATTTTATCGCCTTCCTCCCTCATCGCAAAAGCCTGTTTTAAAGTAAGCTCCAGCCTTATCACTTCACGATTAAAGATTTTTTCATCGGCCGGCTCGCCGTTTGGAAAGGTCCAGCCTCGCGTTCCACACACTATGACATTGCCAAACTTAATAGCATCATTTTGAATGGCATAAAACCCCTCTGGCAAGAATTCGCGTACCGCTGATATACTTTTCCACCAGTAATCATGGTTGCCACGAATGATTATTTTTTTGCCTTTTAGGTCTTTTAAAAGTTCAAAGTCTTTTTTTGTGTCTTCAAGTGCCATAGCCCACGAAAAATCCCCCGCCATAAGTACGAGGTCATCATCGCTTACCTTACTTTTCCAGTCTTCGATAATATTTTCAACATAGTTATCCCACGCTGGCCCAAATATGTCCATAGGCTTGGGATTATTTATTGAAAGATGAAGGTCACTTATTGCAAAAACCTTCATTTAAATTTCCTTTAAAACTTCTTGTACAAGACGCATATCGCACTTGCCGTTATAGTTTGCTTTGAAATGTTTCATTACAAATGGAATTGTCTTGTCTGGAAGAGCGTCAATTATCCCTATGATTTCCTCTTTGCTAAGCATTTTAGGAAGATATTTTTCAACTATAGTAATCTGAGTTTTAATCTTATCGCTTTCAGCTTGGTTGCCTGCCTTTAGATAGTTTTCCGCTTCCTCAGTAAGTTCTTTTATCGTCTTTTGAAGTATATTGGAAACATCGGCGTCAGTAAGTTCTTCCCCTTTTTCCCTTTTTTTAATGTTTTCAAGCATGAGTTTATTTAGTACAACACTGTAAATACTGCGAGCAACAGTGTCTTTATCCTTCATGGCTTGTACATTTGCTTTTTTGATTTCTTCGTATAACATACCTTTCTCCTTAGGTTAAGTATACAATAAAAGAGGATTTTTGCAAAATAATTTGAATGCGTTAGTCCTATTCTATTACTGTTTTTCCTCGCAAATGGTTGAAATTTGTTGTAACCTCATAGGAAGAGGATTTCAACTTTTTCGCCAAATAACCTTCGTCGTATAGCACCGTTACCTTGCTTCCCTCTTTGGCTTTTACATTGGATATATCAACCGCAAACATATCCATACAAATATTACCAAGAATTTTGCATTTACTATCCCCGATTAATACTTCATAATTATTAGCAAGCATTCTTTTTAGTCCGTCAGCATAGCCCACTGGCACTATCGCCACCTTCATTTTTCTTTTAGCAATAAAACCATTTGCGTAGCCTACGCGGTCGCCCTTTTCAATATTAAGTGTCCTGATTATTCTACTTTCAATACGCATAGCACCATGATATATACCCTTGCCTATTCGTATCATGCTTGCCTCTGGCACCTCTTTCGCAAGTGCCCAGCTGCCACCAATATGAATAATAGGGTTGATGTCCTTTGGCAATAAAGCAAGATACTTTTTAAACACAGAGTACTGATACTGGAAATAGTCATCGTCACAGTCAAGGGTGCAAAAATGAGTATACACACCCTCAATATTCACTTCTTTGTCACGAAGTAGTGAAATGGCATTAATAAAATCCTCGGCATTATCAAAGCCCAGCCTATGCATTCCACTATCAATTTTTAAATGCACATTCCCGCCCTTTGGCGCATAAAGTGCGTCAGTAAGATTTGTAACCGCATAAGAAATATTATTATCTTTACAAATGTATGGGTCATAATTCTTGCCTACAACAAGAATTTTTTTCTCAGAATTTAACGCCCGCACCTCAAGTGCCTCCTCAACATTCGCTACACCAAAAAAGTCAACATAAGGCGAAATAAGTTTAACTATCTCCCTCACATCAAAACCATAAGCGTTACCTTTTACCATGGCACAAATTTTTTTTGATTTGAATATGCTTAAATTTTCTAAAATCTTCTTAGACGAAATAATACGTTTATTGAAATAATTCATAGTAAATTATAAGAATTATTTTGGGATTTTGTGAAAGACTTTATCACTATTTTTATGCTTTCTACTTCTGTCATCAGATAGTCCTAGCAGAAAATCTAAACTAACATTAAAATACTTTACCAACTTTATTAATGTGTCCCCTCGCACATCTACTTTGTCAGTTAAATATTTTTTAATCTGTCTTACATCAAGCTTTATCTTAATTGACAGTTCCTTTAGCGACAAATTGTTTTCCTCTAATAATAATTTTAGTCGCGATGCGAAATTGTTTTCCATATTACCTCCTCGCAACCAAAATATCACAAAGTATAAAAATATTTTTCACGAGTACCAAATCGGTACTTTTATATTAAATAAAAAAAAGGCTTTCGCCTTTTACTGGT
>CANBAX010000099.1 GCA_947366645.1 uncultured Clostridia bacterium | reverse complement strand
AGATGTTATCCGGTGACTGGAGTTCAGACGTGTGCTCTTCCGATCTGAAAAATATATCTTTTGCTTTAGGTGTAAAAGTTGTTGATAGAGTAGGACTTATCATAGATATATTTGCACGCGGTGCTAAAACTAGGGAGGCTAAACTTCAGGTCAAGTATGCACAAGATAGATATTTACTGCCAAGGCTTAGCGAAATTCAGGGTACAAGTGGTAGGTATGGTAGTGGTGGCGTAGGTATGCGAGGGCCGGGTGAAACAAAGCTAGAACTGAACAGACGTATCCTTGAAAACGAAATGACGATGCTAAAAAGTCAACTGGCAAAAATAAAGTCACAAAGACAAGTGACAAGAAGGGGAAGGGAAAATTCCGCGTTAATAGCCCTTGTAGGCTACACAAATGCAGGTAAAAGTTCGATAATAAATATGCTGACTAAGGATAAGGTTTATGCGGACGATAAACTTTTTGCTACTTTAGATACTACAAGTCGAAAATTATACTTAGGGCTGAAGGAAAGTGCAATTATCACCGATACTGTAGGCTTTATAAGCGACCTTCCGCATGAACTTGTAGATGCTTTTTCAGCAACACTTGAGGAGGCCAAAGAAGCGGATTTATTACTTCATGTGGTTGACTGTTCCCTCGGGAAAATGGTAGACGGAATAGAAGAATATAAACTTGATATGCTTGTCACAAACAGCGTACTAGATTCTTTAGGTGCAACCAAGAATAGAATAATCGTTTACAATAAAGCAGATAAATTAGAGAAACCATTACTTGTAAAGGAAAATGAAGTATTGGTGTCGACAAAAACCGAACTTGGCAAGCAGGACCTACTTGATATGATAAGAGAAAATTTATTTTTAAAGGAAGAATAGTATGCCGAAGAGAGAACTAGAAAGTGAAAAAAATATGCACGCTGGGCATAGAGATAGGCTGTTAGATTTAGTATACGAATGCGGTCTTGATAAAGTAAGCAAGGTGCAACAAATGGAGTTTATTCTGTTTTATCTTTTTCCAAGAGGGGATACAAATCCGCTAGCACATCGCTTGCTCGATAAATTTGAGAATGTTTCAAATAGTATGAACGCCTCACTCAGCGAACTAACCTCAATATATGGAATCGGACCGCGTACAGCGAAGTACCTTAAATTGATGCCAGAAGCATATCATTTATATTCAAGCGAACTTCTTGGCGATAGGATAGATTTAACAAAGTTTTACTCAATGTGTGATTACTGTGAAGATTTAGTCAGAACAAATAATACCGAAGCACTTTATATAATTGCTCTTACTGCAAGAGGAAAAGTTATTCGAAAAAGTAGACTTGCAAGAGGTTCTTTTAATTATGTCACAATATCTGCGGAAGCTGTAGCAAGCTTTATTTTTTCCACAAAACCAGCTTTTGTAATCATGGTACATAATCACCCAGGAGGGCTTGCTCGGGCGTCTGAAGGCGATTTAACCGGTCACAAAAGGATGCGGCATCTTGTAAACGTACATGACTGTATACTTGCTGACCACTTGATAATTGGCGAAAATGGAATATATAGCTTAAATAAGATGCGATATTACCGCTCTTATGTAATAGACGGACAAAATATTAAGAAAACATCAGTTTTTAGTAAGTAATTCCTCATTAAGTTTTTTAAGAAGTAAATCCAAATCTACTTCATGCGCCTTACAAGCTTCTTCTATTGTTTCTTCTTCACTTAAATGGCAGAATATACAAAACATACCAAACCCCATAAATACATCGGCAAGGGATTTGTCAAGTTCAAGTACTTTAGCAATAGTCATATTCTTAGTAATTTTTTTCATAAGATAAACCTCGTAAGTTTATGTTATTCTTTTTTGGTATACAAGTCAAGAAAATTGATATTGAATTATGTATGCAAATGCGAAAATAAGCGAAATTTGACTTATTTATAAAAATAGAAATATTTAGTATGAAAGTTAAATAGGTTTATACTATGGAAAATCTTGAAATGATATTTGGCAAAAAAGTACTTGCGCTTCGTCAAGCAGAAGGCGTAGGATATATTCTTAATATTTGTTTTGATAACGACTTAAATAAATTGAAAGGATTTATAGTCATCGATGAGGAGAGTGAAAACGAGCTTTTCCTTCCTTTGCAAAAGGTGCTTTCTTTTAATGGTGAATGTGTGATAATTGAAGACGTGTCAGACTGCGAACTTTCTTTAGAAGAGGAAGTGAATCCACTTGGGAAAATAGTGTATGATAGTAAGGGTGTAAATCTTGGCGTAGTAGAAAGGGTGGAAATTAAAAACAAAAAAATAGATAAATTAATTACTAATAAATGCGAAATAAAACAGAAATATATTTCTAATTTTGGTAAAGAATTTATAATATTTTCCTTAAAAAAGCAAAAAAAATTAAAAAATAATATTAAAAATGAAAAAATAATAAAAATTCCTAAAATAGAAATTATGCGGGAAGAAAATTTAATCACAGATAAAAGTCCCTCAAAACTTGCAATTAATGTAGCCATGCTTTTAAATCGTATATCTACTGCGGATATTTATGGCATGAATAATGAATTGCTAATAAAAAAAGGTGAAATAATAAACCAAAATTATATAAATAAAGTGAAAAAACATAATAAATTAAATTATTTATTTTTTAATTCAAAATAAAAACAAAAACAACTTAAAAAATTATAATAAATAT
>CANBAX010000098.1 GCA_947366645.1 uncultured Clostridia bacterium | reverse complement strand
CACAAAAGAAGAAAAATGCAACAAAAAATTTAAAAATAATTAAAAGAGAGGAAAAGAAAATGAAAAAACAAGTAAAAAACACAAAAAGAACAACAAAACCGGTTAAAAAGGCCACAAATTGCAAAACCAGGGCGAAAACAGCCCCAAAATCGCCCGTAAAGCCTAAGACGACTAATAAGTCGACAACTGCCAAAAAAGTGGCAAAAAAGCCTACTACAAGAGGCCGAATTTCTAGCACTTCAAATTTAAAGGTACAAAGAGTGCAGGAAAACAAAAATGGCATAACAATCTACTTCAAATAGGAGGAAGTAATGAAAACTTATGAGAGTATTGAGGAATTGTTTAAAGATGAAATAATAACGCCAACAGAAATCATAATTTTTTGCGGAAAGCGTGGCAAGGGTAAAACATCGCTTGGCGGTTGGTTTATGAGTGAGTTCATGAAACCACGCCAGGCACGCCCGCTTGTGCGTCAAGCAAATATCATATGCGACAAGCTTTATGATGCCGGGTTTAACTTGCATCCACCTCAAGACCACACTGTTTTTTGTAATACCTCTTTTATAAAAAACACTCGAAACGGAGGTGCAGCATACATATTTGACCCGCTTGAGTTTTGCCTTCCAAATGATGTGCATACAAAGACCCTCGTGTTTTGTCCATGTGGACACTATTTTATAGACGAGGCTCAAGATATTTACGATAGTAATCTTGCAGCCCCTCCCACCTTTGTGACAAAGAATTATGAACTTTCACGACAGCTTAAATTATTCATTGCCTTATTTTCACAACGAGGCATGCGAATCAATAAAAGCATTCGAGAGATATCTATTTTCATTATCTGTAAAGATATAGAAGTAGAGCATAATAAATATGGCCGAATTTCGAGTGTAAAATGGGAGTGCGCATTAATCTATGAGAATAGTGATTTTGAGTGCTATATGCAATCTAAGAAGAAAGAGAGAGTGGCTGATTTAGAGTTCTATATTAAAGCAAATTTTAACATCTTTAATTGTTATGATACTAACTATTTTATGCCATTATTTTTTAGGGGGATGCAGAATAGAGATATTGAACTTGTAAAAAGCAAGCCATTATCGTTCGACCCATGGAGTTTCGATGAGTTTTATAACAACCATACTATTGATATTCCAGATAGTTTTAGGGGTAAAGTGAAAAATAAGCAGGAGAAGAAATCATGAGTAAGATAGAAGAGTTTGATAATGATATTTTAAAAAGCAATCAAGAATACTTAGATATGATTAATGAGATGCAAAACCTCTATGGGGAAGGCGATAAATCGAATAAACTGCTTGACCAAATGATAGAACGTTTAATTGAAGGTTTGAATAGGCGAATCACACTTGAACAGAAGTGCGAGAAGAAATATCTTAATAGGCAATTTAAAGAGTGGAAGAAGTGGCAAAAGGAATTGAAGAAACATTTTGAGTTGCCAACAATTGAAGAACCTCAGCCTGAGCCTGCTCAGGAGTCCTTAGAAAAGCCGCAAGAAGAGAATAAGGCTTTGCCTCAGCCAAAGGCAAAGCATAGCTTGCTAGGAGCCTTAAAGAAGGCGTTTAGGCTTATAGGTTATAGACCAGCTCGAACGCAGGAGCAAGGTGCAACTGAGGAAGATATCTCTTCACAAGCCCCGCCAACGGCGGAAAATCCTTCACCAAAGGTGGAGGATGAACAGGACGAAGTGAAAGAGGGTGAAGTTGTCGAAGACAACGAATATGAAGTTGATGATGAGTCTCCAGAGGATGACGATGTTCTCAAATTCTAGAAGTACATAAGGCGTGAAAGAAAGCAAGAGGAAAAAGGAAAGCGTAGCGTTTTTCATCTTGATTTTAGCCTTATGTACGTTAGATAGAGTTTTAATTTAACCTTATGAAAAAGATTAAATAAAACAATATATTTTGGACTAAAAGGACAAAATGAATGCCGAGCCCAACGGGCGAGGCCAACGCGATTTGGCGCAAGAAAATTTTTATTTTTTTAAATTTTTTCTTTTTAAAAAAATATGCCGGGAGGAAGAATGGGACTAAGTTTAGCAACACAATGTAATTTGAAACTATATTTTAGTCTATCAACCATTGATAAAGACCTCATAAAAGAATATGGACTCAATATGACAGTTAAACAGCTGCGTGAGAAAGCGCGTCAAACGGCGCCATTTCAGGTGTTATACACCGGTGACGATAAATTCCAAGGCCGACAGCGTAAGACTAATATTTGGCGCTATGAGGACTTTAAAACAGCATGATAGGCTGAATTTAGACTAAAATTAGGTTAATTTAATGCAAAAACGGCTCCAACGACACAGAAAAATGTGCCGTCTTTTTTTATTCCCCTTCACTACCCTCCTATAAAATCGTTATAGGCACCCATGAAAACCTTGTACCTCTAAAAAGTAGCAAAAATTATCCTTATAAACTAACCTAAAATATTTATTTTTATACTTGAGAAAAATATTATATATAATATTATATATATAATATAATAAGTATATTGGTTATATTAATTCTTTGCGACTAACCGGTGGATGCCTGTAAGGATATTTTGAAAAAACTTAGCACAAGGCTAAGTTTGTGAGCGCATCCGCGCTAGGCTCCTGAAAGAGATGGTATACCAGTACTCCAACCGCATCACATTTTACTGGTTTTGAGTCAAATAAAATGAGGGTAAAGTGAGTTTTTTGAGTCAAATTTTTCGGGTCGAAAATCGCTAATTCTCTTT
>CANBAX010000097.1 GCA_947366645.1 uncultured Clostridia bacterium | reverse complement strand
CTGCAATAATAAGAAATGCAGAAAAGAAGAAGGGGTTAATTATGAATAATATAAACAAATATATGGCAATATTTATTTTTGCTTTAAATGCTGCGGGGGTAGGAAACCCGCATTTAATGCAAACAGGGTATAAAATAAAAAAGGGTGAAAAAGTCATATTTCAACTTAAATATAGGGTGGTGCGAGGTGGTTACACTTATGCAGTAATTATATTTGAGGGCGACGATTTGAATAATTTGTGCTTTAAATCAAAAAAAACCTACATCAATAATAGTTTTGTAGGTTATATGGTTAGAGATTTCGCTAACAATTTTTTTAAAAAAGGTTTTGTTTGTGATGTAAAAGCAGGGGTAGATGTAGCAAGAAAAATATTTGAAAACTTAAAAAATAAAGATGAAGCAAATAAAAGGCTCAATGAATTATTAGAACTGAACAAAGAACATTTATAAAAACATATACAGGGCATAACAATAAGCATAATTTATGCCCTGCCCAATGAAATACAGAAAAACAAGGAGGCAATATGATTATTTTAACAGAATGGGATACAAGCGTTATAATTGAAAATCATTTAAAAAGAAATTCTTTTTATTCAGACTTAGATGAAAAATTAAAAAATAAGATAATAGATGGTGTATGTGATTATGTTATGGAGCTAGATATACCAAGCAATATTTTATTTGAAAAGTTGGAATATGACACAAATTTTTTAAAAGAATTTTTATAATTACAGAAAAACCAGTGGGGATAAGCCCTGCTGTGTTCCTGCAATTATTTAAGATTAGTAAAAAATATTTTACTTATATATAAATGAAATGCAGGGAAATTGAAATATTATAGCGAACATTTGTTCTATATTTTTATTGAATTTTAGCAATAAAGGGGGTATATATGGATATGGGCAGCCTAAAAGAAGCAATTGAAATGCTGGATAATCAGGGTATATCTAATAGAGAAATGACAACCCAGATGATTAAAGTTTTATTATATGTAGCTGGCAACCCTGCCAAGACGCAAAAGGAAATTTGCGAGGCTACAGGAATAAACAAAGGGACTATATCAAGGGTAGTTCTGGGTGTGTCCAGTGGCAACAGCAAGAAAGGCGGTTTAAAGTTAATTAAAGGTGTTGTTAATATGGAAGACTACCGCAGCAGGCAATATTACCTTACAAATAAGGGGCAGGAACTGATTGCTAGATTGCAAAATATATAAGGAGTGGAGCAAATGAAAACTAATGAATTACTGTTACCAAAAGGCATAAGGCAGAAAGCGAACGGAAGTTACATAGTAGATGTAACTATTGAGGGCATTAGGAAAACAAAGACCTTAAGGACTTATGAAGAAGCCCTGTTATGTTTAATAGAAATGCAGAAAAACCCGCAGAAAGAGACGAAGCCCTTGACAATGAAAGAGGCTGTGGACTACTGCTTTCAAGTTCAGTGGCAAAGAGGAAAAGGCAATTTTGAACATATTTCAAACAAGATATTAGATTATTTTGGCAATAACAGAGTGGTAGAAGAAATTACGCAAATAGACATTTCTAATTTTGTAACCCATTTAAGAAATGCAGGGTTACAGGACAGCTCAATAAATTTGTGTTTATCTAAACTTGGAACAATATTGAAAAGGGTTGCCGATGATGAGCTTGTGCCAAAAAGAATAAAAGTCAAAGCTGTCAAGGTTAGAAGTAAAGACAGAAATATTTTATCAGAAGATATGGAAAAGTCTTTTTTAGAGAATATAAACAAGGCAGAGATAAGAGATTTTTTTGAGCTGCTTATAGACACAGGCTTAAGAGTTAGTGAGGGGCTAAGACTTCGCAAAGAGCATATAGACTTTAATGGCGGTTTTATTCATATATATGTAAATAAGACTGATAACCCTAGAACCGTGCCGATTTCAGAGCGTGTTAGAAAAATACTTTTGAGCCGTGCAGGCAATATGAAATTGTTTCCACATATTTCATATCAAGCACTGGTATATCATTTTAACAGAGCAAAGGAACAGGCAGGCTTGCCTGATGATGTAACAATACATTCATTAAGACATACCTGCTTGACGAGACTTGCTAAGAATGGTGCTAACGCAGCATTAATAATGGCGTGGGCAGGACATAAAGAGCTTGCCACAAGCCAAAGATATGTGCATTTGGGAGCGGATGATTTGAAGAAGTTTGCAGAAGAAATGCAGAAAAATAAAGCAGTTTAGCTGGGGGATAATTCCCCCTTTTTTTTGGGAAATAAAAAAGTATGCTTGCATAAAAGTAACAAATGAGTTATGATATGCAGGTCATATAAATATAATATATGATGTAAAATTTTAAAAATTTTTTTTTAAAAAATATAAGAGTTGCATTTTCTGCAACCGATTGCAGAGTGATTGCAGATTGCAATCAAAAACGCAATCACTGATGATGATGTTGAGAAATCTAAATAAGTATAAGTTATTGTCAAAAAAGAGCAAAACCCGCAAAGTGAGTTTTCATTTTATTGTTTTATATATTTCTCTTTAAAATATATAAATTTTAAAATTTATCTTACTTTTACATCAAAAGTGCTTTTTAATCAATAGTTTATAATGGATATTGAAAGTGATTTTTAAGAATAATCATAATTTCTTAAAAAAAAATTATAACTTTCAGCGATTGCAGATTAATTGCAGATTTCTAACTATATCGTGCTAAATCAGTGTTTTTTCGGTTGCAGATTGCAGCTCCAAAAGGAGCAGAGCAAATGTCACAGAAAAAACAATCAACATCAATTTCGCAAGAGCAGTTTCAAAGGCAGTTAGACCT
>CANBAX010000096.1 GCA_947366645.1 uncultured Clostridia bacterium | reverse complement strand
TCCCTACACGACGCTCTTCCGATCTGTGACAAGACTGCCCTCGCTTTTACCCTCTCCTTTAGCACGAAATTTAGCTGTCATGCGAGATATAATTAGCGGAAGACCGCTTGAAACTATTGTGAGTAAAACCATAAATATCGAAAATGCCACTTGATACAAACCCAAGGACTCTGCACCTATCGCTCTTGACAAATATATACGAAAGAAAAAGCCACAGATACGAGTGAGAACAGAAAAGAAGGTTATAAGTGCTACCGTTTTAAATAAAGACTTCATATCATCTCCTTTTATATTTGTATTAAGTTTGTCCCGAGTTTAATACAATAAATTAAAGGAGAAATTATGAAAAAATTTAAAGACGAAATTTATATTGTAAAAAAAGAGGACTCCCTGTCCTCTATCGCCGCCTCATATGGCGTTAACCCTGTCACAATATTAGTAACAAATAATTGCACACCTAAAATGATACAAGAGGGGCTTATTCTTTATATCAAACGCTAACCTTTGTTTTTGAACATTCTTTTGAAATACTTTTCTATCTGAGGCTTATATTTACTGGATAAATAAATACTTAAAACAGCAAATACAAACAACAAGCCCCATACTACAAGTCCCCAACCATGGTAAGGAATTATTTGCCCGCTGGTAAAGTAGGAAGTCAAAAATATTCCTATTGGGCGTGTGACAAGTTGTGTTGCCATGAAAAAAGCCCAACTCATATCGGTAAGTCCCGCAACAAGACAAAGTATATCATCGGGGAAAAATGGAAGTAGCATCATAAGCACAAAACTATATTTACCATTACTTAAAAACTTTGTCCACTTTTCACAGCTTTCCTTACCTACCATAAACACCACTATCTTCTTGCCAAAACTTCTGCCCAGTGCGAAGGCAACCGCACTGCCAAGTAGTATACCCGAAAGGCTTAGCAGCCCCGCTTGAAAAGGCCCATATATTAAAGAGCCTGCAACCACCAATATAGGCGATGGAATTGGAATAAAAGTGACCTGCAAAAACTGAAAAACTACAAACACAAGTCTGCCATAAAAGCCTAAGTCAAGAATTAAGTTTTTAAGTTTTTCCACCGAGTTTACATACTCCCACCAGCCTGTAATCTTAAAAACAAAATACATCGCTACAAGAAATGCCACTATTAAAAATATGACAAGACTTGTGCGAAGTATTTTTTGTTTCTTAGACAAAGTTTCCATAGTTTTATTATAAGTTAATAACGCTAAAATTATTATGGATTATACTCGCTTGGGCTTAACTTTTCTATTTTGTTTT
Organism: uncultured Clostridia bacterium; assembly: GCA_947366645.1. Classification (GTDB taxonomy): domain Bacteria; phylum Bacillota; class Clostridia; order Christensenellales; family UBA1242; genus Caccovivens. Next base: position 1,536 of record CANBAX010000096.1, on the reverse strand, counting down.
TAATCCGCTCCTCACTTTCACTTGTGACCTTTTGTGCAGGAATGCGTTTTACATTGCTTGCTGGAAGTGTCATACCCTCGCCAAGGGCTTCTTTCCCCTCAACAATTAAACCGCTTTGTGGATAGTAGTAGTCATGGCGTACCATTTTTTCTTTGACAACCTTTCCGTCTTTTAGGTACTGAATGTATCCTTTGGACTCATATCCCTCTCTTGGATATTTAAGTCTATGATACTCGCCTTTATATAGGACATAATTTGTATATTCCCCGCTACTATCTTGTATTATTTTATCGCCGTCATGTGGTAAAATCTTGACAAACTCGGCACGCGTTTTTATCTCCTCGCCCTCCTCGAAAGGCTGTCCGTAGATTTCAACATAGGCCTTACTTTCATCGCCATATGCTTTGATATAAATTGGACTATTTAGTGTATTTTTAAATACTAGGTCTGAATACCCTTCGCTTACCATGGCATCAAAGGAAAGCGGAACATAGGAGGCTGGAAGAGAGTGATGAGAAGAGGTAATCACTTCTACATCTGCTAATAGCAAAGCGTTATACAAAGTTGTTGAAGCTTGGCACACTCCGCCACCTGCACCTGAAACATAAACGCCATTCATTATTATATTTGCTTTTTTATAACCATTTTCCACAGTACGCGGCCCTGTTACCGCATTAAATGAAACTTCTTCGCCTACTGCGACTATTTTCCCATTAAAGGCGTCAAGTGCTTTTTTAACATTACTTTTTCTATCATTTGAAGAGGTGGCGTAACTTGTTTCAAATTTAGAGCGCAGAGCGATTTGTTTTAGCATTGCTTCTTTATCTATATTAGGTACAACCTCGGTGGTAGGAATTTCTATTGCCACCTTATCTGCACTTTTAAGCGCCTCATCAAGTTTTGTATTTAAAGCATCTCTATCCACTTTTAATGCCTTAACGCCTTCCCGAACTGAAAACATTTTATCGCTGTCTGGATTAAATACCACTTGGGCATTTTCTGCATTCGTTTCCACCTCGGATATTATATCTTCAAGTTTTTCATCTAACCCACCGAGAACATTTTTATATGAGATATTGACATTAAGCCCCTCTTTTTTCACCCTATTTTCTATTTTCTTTTTGGCAAATATGTTCCCTTCTCTACCATATTTCAAAACTTCATATACCGGCTTTGATATGGAATTTTTGACTTCAAATTCATCACCTTTAAGTAGCCAATTTTCATTACCGCAGGTTAATGCTATTTCAATGTTGCTACGCTTTTCAAGCATTTTACTCGCGACTATTTCTTCCGCCTCTTTACTTGTCATACCAGACACATCTACCCCATTTATATGTGTGTTGTTATAAAATGTAGTGCTTTCATTCAGTCCATCGCCAAAGTAAAACTGACAAAACAGCAGTAGTCCTACTGCTATCACTGAAACACCCATAAGCCAAATAAAGGAACTTTTTTTCTTAGCCATTTTATCCTCTTATGCTTAGTATGAATATTTTAATAAAAAAATATGCAAGCCTGACCTTGCATATTATT
>CANBAX010000095.1 GCA_947366645.1 uncultured Clostridia bacterium | reverse complement strand
TTTTCTTATAGGGCTAATAGCCATGTTTATAATTGTTTATTTTCTGACCTTTTTTGCGCCTACAATAAAGTAGCGAGTTATTTCAACATCTTCCTTAAAAATTTACCTGTGAAACTATTTGCGTTAAGTGCTACCTCCTCCGGTGTACCTTGCGCAACTATCATTCCGCCACCATCGCCGCCTTCTGGACCTAAATCTATAATGTGGTCGGCACATTTGATTACATCAAGATTATGCTCAATTACAACAACTGTATTACCTCCCTCCACAAGCCTATTTAATATAGAAATTAATTTCTTAATGTCATAGGAGTGCAAACCTGTGGTTGGTTCATCTAAAAGATAAATTGTTTTTCCTGTAGATTTTCTTGCAAGTTCGCTTGCAAGTTTAACCCTTTGTGCCTCTCCGCCAGATAGTGTTGTTGCTGGCTGACCAAGTTTAATGTAACCTAATCCAACATCATAAAGTGCTTGCACTTTATTTTTTATTGCTGGTATGTTTTCGAAGAAAGTTAAAGCCTCCTCTATTGTCATTTGTAATACATCTGAAATTGTTTTACCTTTATAATGGACTTCTAGCGTCTCTCGATTATATCTTTTTCCCTTACATACCTCACATGGCACTGTTATATCTGGAAGAAAATACATCTCAATTTCTTTAATTCCCGCACCTTCGCAAGCATCACATCGTCCACCTTTTATATTAAAGCTAAAGCGTCCCGCGCCATAGCCTCTTGCCCTTGCCTCAGGAGTGCTTGCAAACAAATCTCTTATTGCAGTAAAAAGTCCAACATAGGTTGCGGGGTTTGAGCGTGGCGTTCTACCTATCGGCGACTGGTCTATTGCAATAACCTTATCAAGCTCCTTCACACCCTCTATTTTATCAAACTTCCCTTGTTCAAGCCTTGCTCCGTTAAGCACATTTGATAGATAAGGAAATACTATGCTGTTAATTAAACTTGATTTACCGCTTCCTGAAACACCTGTCACCGCCGTGAAAACTCCTAAAGGAATATCTACATCAATATCTCTAAGATTATTTTCCTTAGCGCCCTTAACCTTTAAAAACTTTGTACCCGCTCTTCGCTTGTCAGGCACTTCAATTTTTTCTTCTCCTGTTAAAAATTTAGCAGTGATAGAATTTTTATTTTTCATTATGCTATCAAGGGTACCATTCCCAACTATCTCGCCGCCATGCACACCAGCATACGGCCCAACATCAACTATCCAGTCTGCCTCACGCATGGTGTCCTCATCGTGTTCTACAACAATAAGTGTATTACCTAGGTCACGTAAGTGCTTCATCGTACCAATAAGTCTTTCATTGTCACGCTGATGAAGCCCAATGCTTGGCTCGTCTAGTATATAAAGCACCCCACTAAGGCCACTGCCTATCTGTGTCGCAAGACGGATTCTTTGTGCCTCTCCGCCAGAAAGACTTTCCGCGGAACGAGATAAAGTAAGATAATTTAGCCCAACATCATTTAAAAAGTTTAACCTAGCATTAATCTCCTTCAAAATACTATGTGCTATCTCCATTTGCGACTTGCTAAGTTTCAAGTTTTGAAAATATGGCAAAAGTTCACCTACACTCATATTGCAAGTTTCAACTATATCTTTATTATTTACTCTAACAGAAAGCGCAGCCTCGTTTAACCTTTTTCCATGACAAACTGGACAAGCCTGTTCCCTTACAAACTTAGCGATTTCCAGTCTTATGAATTCACTCTTGCCATTAGCAAGGCGTCTTTTTAAGTTGTTTATAATGCCTTCAAATGAAAGCGCCTTTTTGCCGTTATAATGTTCAAAGTTTTTATTCCTTGTTTCATTTTCGTATAAATCCAGTTTTTCACCGTCATTTCCATATAAAAGAAGGTCAATTTTATTTCGCGAAAGTTTGTTTACTGGGCTATCAAGGTCTATATCATACTTTTTAGAAAGTGCTGTGAGATATCTATTTGTAAGTGAGCCTTCGTCCATTCTCCAACCGGTAATGTTGAAAGCACCTTGATTAATTGATAAATCAGAATTTTTTAAAACAAGCGCTTCATCGAAATCGGTCACTACGCCAAGTCCTGAGCAGTTTGGACAAGCGCCAAATGGTGCGTTAAAAGAAAATATCCTTGGAGTAATCTCTTCAAGCGTCCACCCACATTCTGGGCAGGCATAATTTGTACTAAATAATTCCTCTTTTCCGTCATTGTCTATAATAACGAGTCCCTCCCCAAGTTTAATAGCAGTTTCTAAGCTATCAGTAAGGCGGGTGCGAGCAGATTCCTTTAATACAATTCTGTCTACTACGGCATTAATGGTATGCTTTAAATTTTTATCAAGATTAATTTCCTCGTCAAGAGAGTAAATGTTTCCATCGACTTGCACTCTTACATAGCCCGACTTTTTAAGACTTTCAAAAACTTTTGCAAATGCCCCTTTCTGTCCGCGAGCAATAGGCGCTAAAATGGTAAGTTTGCTTCCTTCGCTATACTCAAACACCGCATCTACAATTTGGTCAATAGTCTGCTGTGAAATGGGTTTATGACAGTGCGGGCAATATGGAATACCCACTCGCGCATATAAAAGCCTTAGATAGTCATATATCTCAGTCACAGTACCCACCGTAGAACGAGGATTATGGTTGGTAGTTTTTTGGTCAATAGAAATAGCCGGACTTAATCCGTCTATCGATTCAACATCTGGTTTTTGCGCTTGTCCCAAAAATTGACGTGCATAGGAAGATAGACTTTCAATATATCTTCTCTGCCCCTCAGCAAAAATCGTGCCAAAGGCAAGCGAACTTTTCCCCGAGCCACTAACCCCAGTAAAAACAACCAGTT
>CANBAX010000094.1 GCA_947366645.1 uncultured Clostridia bacterium | reverse complement strand
TTTTAATGTCAAAAAAACGGGCAATACGCAGATTTGTTTTTTTATCAATAATAGTGGCCATAGGTATCTTTTTATCTGTGGCAAGTTTTGATATTCCATTTACAAATTACCGATATAATGGTTTTGCAAACGCAATATCACTAGGGCTAGACTTATCTGGTGGTCTTTCTGTGGTTTATGATACAGAGGCACCAGCCGGCACTGATATGAATAACGCTATCGATGCTACTATCACAAGACTTCAAGCTGTGTTGTATAGCGAGGGGTATAGTGAGGCAACGGTAACAAGACAGGGCAGTGGAAGAATTAGAATTGAGGTTCCAGATGCTGACGATACTGATGAAATCTTTTCTTTCCTTGAAAACCCACAAACCTTGTATATTACGGAGGAGCGTGCTTCAAATTCAGTTACACCTAAGGTTTGGATAGATGGCTCACACGTTACAAATGTCTATGTAAGTTATAATAATGAAAACAGCCAATACGGGGTTGTAGTAAACTTTAATGAAGAAGGTAAAGAAGCGTTTAAGAAACTTACAACTAAAGTATCCTCAAAAAATGAAGAAGGTAAAAAAGCGTTTAGTGAACTTACAACTAAAGTATCCTCAAAAAGTGAAGATAAGTATATCTATGTTTATCTTGGCTCAGTAAGTGGCGAGCCATGGGGAACGCTCACTTGTAATGAAGCTATTACAGGCGGCTCCACCTTTATCTCAGGTGAAGGCTTAAATAGTTATGATAGCGCAAAAGAATATGCTTTTAATATTATGAGCGGTACCTTCAATGTAAAACTCACACTTTTTGAAAATAGCGTAATCTCAGCTACACTTGGTAAAGACGCACTTTTGTATGGAATAATTGCAGGTGCAGTAGCCCTCTTGCTTGTTATGGGAATAATGTGGTGGCGTTATGGTGATTTCGGACTACTTGCCGACTTTGCACTTATTATTTATCTAATCCTCATGCTCTTCTTCCTTCAAGCAATTCCTTTCGTACAACTTACTCTCCCAGGTATTGCGGGAATTATTCTAAGTTTAGGTATGGCAGTAGATGGTAATGTCATTATCTTTGAACGTATTAAAGAGGAATATGCTTCTGGAAGAAAGATGCACCTTGCAGTAAAAGGTGGCTTTAAAAAGGCATTCTGGCCAATTTTTGACTCAAATATTACTACAATTATCACTTCAATAATTTTGTATTTCCTTGGCACAGCCGCTATCAAAGGCTTTGCAATAACACTTTTATTAGGTATAGTGCTTTCAATGTTTACGACTTTAGTTGTTACAAGGTTCCTAGTAAAATCCTACCTTCCAATTAATAGCACCAAACCTGAAAAAGCGAAATTATATCGTGAGGCAGATGTAATCGAAATCGTAGAGGAAGAAGAAGTTGAAAAAGAAACTCAGCCAACCGAAATCGTAGTAGATGGAGGTGAGAGTCATGAGTAAAAATAAACTATATAATAAATTTTCTATGGATAGAATGATAGCTTCCTCAAAATTTGACTATTGTAAAAATCTGAAATGGTTTATAATTGCACCAATATTAATAGTAATAGTTGGTATAGTACTACTTTTCACGGTAGGGTTTAATCTTGGACTAGATTTTACTGGTGGAACAGTAATCAAAGTCTATGCGAACAGTGAAGAGGTAATCGAAGATGCCACTTCCTATAAGATAGATAAAAATGCCGATGACTTTAATAAAATGCACAATATGATAAATGAAGTATTAAAGGCTGAAGGGCTTTCAATTAATTCATTTCGCTCTACCACTATGGACGTAGAGGGTGTAATAAATGGTGGTCTCGCAGTTGAGCTGCGATATCAAAATATCAGTGGTGCAAGTGGTACAGAAGTTGCTGAAACTAATAGAATTATCAGGGAGAACTTGCAAAAACTTTTTGGCTATCAAGAGAATTCTGTGACAGAAGATTACTCAAATGCAGTATCAGCACCAGAGGTTGTAATGGCAACTGCAAGCGGGGAACTGCTTATGAATGCCTTTATTGCAATGCTTGTTGCAATAGTACTAATACTTATCTATGTAGCGTTCCGATTTGAAATCACAAGCGGTCTTGCGGCAATACTCGCACTATTCCATGACCTTCTTATAATGACAAGTTTAGTTTTGATATTTAGGATTACAATAAATTCATCTTTTGTCGCAGCACTTGTTACTATACTCGGCTATTCTATAAATAATACTATTATTATATTTGATAGAATACGTGAAAACACAAGAAATGGTAAGTTTGAAAAGACTACAAATTCTGCCCTTGCAAATGCGTCAGTACGTCAAACCATGTCAAGGTCAATTCTTACAACACTTACTACAGTCATCACAATAGCAATGGTGGCAATAATAGGCGTAAATGATATAAGGGAGTTTGCAGTACCTATTCTAATCGGTATACTTGCAGGTTTCTATTCATCTGTATTCATTACTCCAGGGCTGTGGGCTATTGCATATAGACCAAGAAAAAAGAAAAAGAAGGTGGCATAAGCCACTTTTTTTAATTTACCCCTTTACAAATCAAAAACCTTATGCTATAATGCTTAAAGTGCAAAAGGAGAAAGAGATGAGTACTTATGAATATAAATCATTAATAAAGGATTTTGACAGATTTTTTAGAGAAAGTAAGAAGGGGCAACAGACCTATATAGAAAGACTAACTGCTTACATAAAAGGTCTGAGTAAAGAAACAATAACAGGTAGGAATGAATATAGTGACGAAAATATCACTCATAGATTAAGATTAATAAAGATAGCATCACTATGTATAAGAACGTATCCAGAATATCTGCCATTTGTAACAGAGCAGATCGGTAACCTCAAGGAAACCGAAATATTTATGTCACCAGAGCAAAAAATTATGTCTGATGTTATCGAAGAGAAAAT
>CANBAX010000093.1 GCA_947366645.1 uncultured Clostridia bacterium | reverse complement strand
TTCTTCGAGTATTTCTTTTATGGTTTGCTTTGTCATTTTTTTACTTTCCTTTCCGCCGCTAAGCGGCTTTTTATGCTGTTTTGGCTTGGGTTTCGCATGATTGGGCGGTTACTTCCTGCGCAACTTTTACGCTCTTAGCAATTAGAATGACAATATCTTTATTTCTCTCGGAAAGTTCGCTAAAGATTGCCTGCATATCAGTATTTTTACTTGTCATTGATAGCCTCTCCTTTCTTTTTATCTTTTATTGATTTTATGATTTGATTATATATCAATAAAAGATTTATGTCAATATATTTTTGATAATATTCTTGACTTTTTTATCGTTTGTTGATATTATAACTTTGGAGGTGTTTGAAATGAATAATCGTATTCGTGAATTAAGAAAAGCGCTTGACCTAAGCCAAAAGGAATTTGCGGAAAAAATAGGTTTAAAACAAAATACTATTAGTTATATGGAAAAAAACGGTTTTACAATAACAGAGCAAAACATTAAAGTTATTTGTTCACAATTTAATGTTAATGAAAATTGGTTGCGTACTGGTTCTGGAAAAATGTTTCTTGAAAACGAAAAGAAGCAAAAAGAATTTTTTGATATATTTGATGAGCTTTCTCCTGTTCTTCAAGACTATTTAATTAAAACTGCTAAAGATTTACTAGACACTCAAGCAAAAATGCAAACCGACGGTAATAAAACTTAATCTAAAATAAAGGGGCTATGCCTAACACAGCCCCTATCTATTTATACACTAACTTTGTTGCGGCATTTCACCTCCTGGCCGCCCGTTAAGGCGGCCTTTTTGTTAGCTTGTCTTGATTTCATGCTAAGAACATGATATTCTTTAGATGTCCTTGATTTTGCCGGATTGTCTCCCGGCTCTTTTTCTATGTCTGGGGTGGCCGCCTCGAATAAAAAACAGTCACTTTAGGAGGTTGACAGTGTGCAAAAATGTGTATGGTGCGGTAGACACAAAAAAGTTTTTGAAGAATTTAACGTTTATGGGTTTTGCCCAGAATGCTATAGTAAAGTAAAGCTTGAAATAAAGGAAAGGATTAAGGATATAGAAGATTTTATTGCTACCTATAAAAGACGATTTAACGGTAAATCTCCAGGCGATGCAGTTAATATATCCGATCAATATCTTTCTTCTTTGAATGCTTTAGAGGAAATGCGTCATGAAGTACCAATGTTTAAAAGCGATACTTCCTATCTTAGGACATCATTGGAGCGGATCCGATCCGATTCATGGGAAAAATACTGTTTTCACCGTCGTAAACTGCTCACAGACGAATCAAACGCTGCTCTTAAATCGGCTGCAATGCGTAACGCTGGATCATTTGCCATTCACAAAAACTGTCCTTTGCTTTCTTTCCCTCGTAAGGTCGATCATTTCGAACTTGCATATTTTATCCGCTCTGTCCCGCTATTTGGTGCACATCACGCCAAGCCAAACTTTTCCCACCTTCGAATTTGCGATCCTGTATCTTTGGTTCCTAGCTCAAAGGAAGATGATATAATTTTTGTCAAACATGAAAACAAAGCTATAGGAAATCTTTTTCGGGAAAGAGGCGATTTGGAATACATTTTGAAAGATTGGTGCAATGATTTAGATCCCATTTTTGCTTATATCTCATCATTTAATGAAAATAGCGGAATAATCTTTATTGATATTGGTTTTTATTTTTCCGAACAGGATGCCTTGCAGAAATTCGGTCGTATAGAAACCGAATTAACAGCTACTCATGAATCTGATTCTTTTTGGAACTGTTCGCGTCAACAGAACTTAAGATCATTGCTTTCGGATGATGTTTTGATAGCTACTTACAATCAATCTACAGGTATATACACTGTGATGGATGATAAATTCCGCGAAATGGGAGAGCTTAATAAGAGTATATCTTCTCAGCTTTGGCTTGAACGAGAGTTAAATTATCCATATATCGTTGTCAAGGAAGTCCAAGAAGATACAAGGCGTAATATTTCTGTTGTATTGGAGGTTTATGTAAAGCAAAGAAAACGATTAGAAACTAATTTCAAGTTTCCTTATTAAGCTTTTGATTTAGAGCTTCTTTGATTTGAAAATAGCCTTTAAATTTATCCCGCTTTGCTTTCTAGTCCAAATAGATAATTCGCAGAACATCCTAAAAAAGCTGTTATCTTCCGAATTTCCTCGCCATCGAAATCGCCAGTTGTTTTCACACTTTGCTTGTATCGTAATCCACCTAATGTAATTTCTAGCAGATCGGCTAAAGCTTTCTTGGTTTTCCCTTGTCTGGCTAACTCTGCATACACTTCTGGATACTTAAAATTGTAACTCATTTTTTACTTCCTTTCTGTCTTAACTTTTGCTAAGTTTTTTTAATTATATTATCTTTTGCAAAGTATGTCAATATCTATTGCAAAAAATCTTCGCATATGCTAAGATAAATACATTAAACCAATCCGGAGGTTAAGAGTTTGGGATTTTCCGATATTTTAAGGGAAATTTTATCATCTAAAAAATTAAAGGCTGTGGAGCTATCCAGAATGACTGGTCTTAGCGAAGCTGCGATTTCCGATTATTTAAATGGGAAAAAAGAACCCAGAGGGAAGCAGAGTGCCGCTATTGCAAAAGCGTTAAACGTTTCTCTTGATGAACTGTGGGAAACAGGATATCAAGAGAAAAAATCTTCTAAAATTTCAGCAAAAGAAAAAGAATTGCTTGAGACTTTTGAAGCACTTCCGTGCTATTTGCAGGATTATTTGGTTAAGAGCGCCAAAGATTTGTTGGATGCTCAATCTAAATTTCAATGCAACGAAATCAAACGATCAAACAAAATATCAAATAATTAAAAAATCCGGCAGATTTCTTGACCTCTACCGGACTGGATAATTTATAAGCAAAGAAAAATCTCCCCGTGCGCCAAC
>CANBAX010000092.1 GCA_947366645.1 uncultured Clostridia bacterium | reverse complement strand
GGTTTGGGCTCTTGCAGTTTCGCTCGCCACTACTCCCACAATCGTTTTTTTACTTTCTTTTCCTCCGCTTACTTAGTTGTTTCAGTTCAGCGGGTTCCCCTCATAACACTATGTATTCATGTTATGATACTGGAGCATGACCTCCAGTGTGTTTCCACATTCGGAAATCTGCGGGTCACAGATTATTTGCATCTAACCGCAGCTTATCGCAGCTTATCACGTCCTTCATCGGCGCCTAGTGCCAAGGCATCCCCTATATGCTCTTTGTAGCTTAATCATTTATTTCATTACTATAATGAAATTATGAATTGGATTATCTTAGCATTTTTGCTTGTTTTAATTCTTGTTTTAATTTACTCGACGTAAATTGAAATAAGCAAATTATCGTATTACATTTTTGTGTAATTTTGATATTTGTTTCTCGTTACAACATTCTGTTATAACTAAATTATGTAGTTGTCAAGGTTCTATTGCTGACGGGTACAACAGTACCTTTCTGCGTGTCAGCATGAGTATGATATCATAATCAAAAAGGCCATGTCAACACTTTTTTCAAAAAATTTTTATTTTTTTTAACTTTTTTTCAAGAAAATTTTTTTTGACGGCTACACATCGCCGAGTGTTCGCGGTTTTAATAAAAATCGCCTTTAAAAACAGGTGATTTTATGAAATTTATAAAATAAAAAAATTGAGAAATTATCAAAAATTTCTCAATTTATCTTTGAAATAGAGTCCCCAAGTTCAGTAAGTTCATTAATTAAAGCACTAAACTTAAATATAAAAACTACTACAAGCACAGCGATTACTAACAGACCAACAATAGTTAACCACTTGAAAAAATTCAAAGTAGAAGCGATAGACTCCAAACTATTAGTTCTTGATATTTCAAGTTGTGCCTCTACCTCTTCATCACTGTATTTTTTAAAAAATCTTATACCAACACCCTCTTCTTCTTCATATACAATGTCTTTTGGTAAAGACTTGCCTTCTTTTAATATTTTTTGATACCGCTCAACAAGTTCTTCATCAAGGATTTCTTCATCTATATCACAAAATTCTTTTACACCATTAAATTTATTATAATCCACCTTTTCCTCCTCATGTCTCTATTATACTCGGGGGGGGGATTTGTCAAGTGTTTTTAAAAATTTTTTAGATTTCTTCACTTTTCACCCCTGAAATGCCAAAGCATTTTTGGGAAATGCCGAACGGTCGAAATGACATAAGGATGAAAAATACACCATAGGCATTTTTGAAGTCTTGCGTATAGCTCCAACGAAAAAATATTTATGGTGTGTTTTATTAGATTTCTCCGCTACGCCCTATCGGGCTTCGGTCGAAATGACATAAAGGAGCTGGTCGAAATGACAGCGGCTTAGTCTCTTTTTACGCTACAAGCTTAAACTAGAAGATGAAAGGGATAGTAAAATAAAAACTGGCTTACTTTGCCAGTTTTCGTTTATCTTCAAACTTTTGTAGTTTGGTTTTTAGAAATTCTATAAGTCCTTCGGTATCCCCCTGCACCATGCCATTAACATCTAGAATAAAACTTTGTCGAGCATTAATAAACAAGAAAATATATTCATTTGTCAAGACACATTTTAAAATATCTTTATACAACAAATTGCTTGTGCCGGAAGTTATACCTGCACCTAAATCCTCGGTGGAGATAACTAAAATATCTTCTTTAAACTCAAAAGTATTAAGAAGGCGTCTACCGCCTATTATTTGTTTATTGGCTTGTTTGGCACTAAGCAAAAACAGCAATGGGAAAAGAATAGCAAATACTGCACCAGCAACAAACATAATTATTGCAAAGTCAATATCTTTTAATAAAATAAAAACAACACCAAAGATTACAAATAATAGCGGAAAAAACACCCCAAATGTGATTACCGATTTCTTGCTTGACACTTTTATGAGTGCTTTGCTTTCTTTCTCGCCCATCGCACTTACATTTTTAAATAAAACGTCTTCCATAGCTCTCCTTATATATTGTTATATTATATATTAATATATATTATATTATTATTTCTTAGGTGCTGGCAATTCGTCATACATTGCAACAAAAAGTTTTATTAAAAACTCTTTATCCTCTACGTCTTCAACTAGCAACATATCTTTTGCACCCTTGTAAGGCGGTTCGAGTTTTGCATTTGGCAGTAGTGCCTTTGCTGACGGAACAATTTTAACCAAAAACCGACTATCACAAACATATGCGGTTATTTTGCCTCGATAGTAGACAAGATATTCTCCCATCATAGAGCGAACAAAGAGTTCTTCTAAATCACTTAATTGCTCTTTTATAAAATTAATATATTCCTTACTGGTTGCCATTTCTATTCCTCATCTTTTATCAGGTTATATAATTCTTGTGTTATATTATACTTTTCAATAAGTTCTTGAAGTTTACTTTGCTCTTTTTTACCACCTGATGCCTTTTTCGCCCTAAGCATGATATTTTTAGGCGAATGCGAAAAGTCTACAAACTCAATAACATCAACATGATAACCTTTTTCCCGCAATATTTCTACTCTTATGCTGTCAGTCAAAAGAGCAGAAAATCTTTCTTTAATAAGCCCATCTTTTAATAGCAAATCAAAGTCGCCGCCTTTTCTTATACTTGCATTTACCTGATGTTGACAACATGGAACAGAAAATATATATTTAACTTTATTTTTAATCGCATAGTAAAGGGCGTAATCGGTAGCAGTATCACAAGCATGCAAAGACACAAGCATATCCACCTTTTGATTATCTAGCCCCTTTGAAACATCTTTTACTTCAAAGTGAAGGTTGCTATAGCCATACTTCTTGGCAAGATTATTACAACTTGTTACTACATCTTCCTTTAAATCATAGCCTATAATCCTTGCGTTAATGCCTTTCTTTACTGAGATCGGAAGAGCGTCGTGTAGGGAAAGAGTGTCGTTC
>CANBAX010000091.1 GCA_947366645.1 uncultured Clostridia bacterium | reverse complement strand
TATTTCTCAAACTATATTAATAGCGATATGGAGCCTTCAGATGTAAGAAGTATGTGTTGTCGTTTACGCCTTGACTTAAGGGAACTCCGTAAAAAATCGGGTGGATTCTTTGGAAGTGGTGAAAGCACAGGCTCAGTGGGTGTTGTGACCATTAATATGCCTAGAATTGCGTATCTGTCTGCAAATGAATTGGAATTTTTTACTCGTCTTGATAGACTTATGGATTTATCAGCACGTAGTTTAAAAATAAAACGTGAAACTATAACTAAATTACTTGAGGCAGGGTTATATCCATATACTAAGAGATATCTTGGTACTTTCAATAACCACTTTTCAACTATCGGTCTAGTGGGTATGAATGAGGCCTGCTTGAATGCAAAATGGCTTAACTCTGACCTTACCCAGCATAAGGCACAAGAGTTTACAAAGAAAGTCCTTAATCATATGAGAGAGCGTCTTTCTGATTATCAAGAGATGTACGGCGATTTGTATAACTTGGAGGCTACTCCTGCTGAGTCTACCTCTTATCGTTTTGCTAAACATGATAAGGAGCGTTTCCCTGGTATCATCACTGCGAACGAAGGCAAAACGCCATATTACACAAATTCTTCACATCTTCCTGTTGGTTATACCGCTGATATATTTGAAGCACTTGATGTGCAAGACGAATTGCAGACACTCTATACCTCAGGTACAGTATTTCATGCTTTCCTTGGTCAAAAACTTGAATCTTGGCAAGCTACGGCACAACTTGTCCGAAAGATAGCCGAAAATTACAAACTGCCATATTACACTATGTCGCCTACATATTCAATTTGTAAGGAGCATGGCTACATAGCAGGTGAGCATCACACTTGTCCTACCTGCGGTGCTAAAACCGAGGTTTATAGTAGAATTACCGGCTACTATCGTCCAGTACAGAATTGGAATGACGGAAAACTTCAAGAATTTGAAGATAGAAAGGTGTATAATATTGCGAACTCTCATTTGAAAAAGAATAATGCGGCTAAAGAGAATAATGAATTAAATAATAAAGGTGGCTGTGATACCTGCGGAGATGAACTTTTGCTTTTCACAACCAAAACTTGCCCTAATTGTAAAATGGCAAAAGCGATTTTGAATATGGCGGGCGTTAAATATACAGTTATAGATGCGGAAGAAGAGGGTGAACTCACTGAAAAATTAGGCGTAAAAAAAGCACCAACCTTGCTTGTGCCAAATGGGCAGGGTTATGATAGATATGATAATGCTAGTGAAATTAATAGATTTGTAGAGGCGCGAAAGAGGAGAGCATGACGGATATTTTGGTTATCGGTGCGGGCGTGGCAGGTATGACTGCTGCACTCTATGCACTTAGGAATGGAAAAAAAGTAACTTTGCTTGAGCGTAATGCCATAGGTGGACAAATCGCCGAGTCGCCAAGAGTGGAAAACTTTCCGACTATAAAGTCTTTGTCGGGGGCGGAACTTGCCGATAGACTTTTTGACCAAGTAGTAGAACTTGGGGTGGAGTTTAAATTTGGCGAAGCGCTTTCAATTAAAAAAGAAAACAATATTTTTACTGTTGCCACTGAGTTTGACAATATTGAGGCGAAAAGTGTGATTATTGCCGCGGGAGTAAAGCATAGGAAATTGAATTTAGTAAATGAGGAAAACCTTATTGGTCATGGCATAAGTTATTGTGCGCTATGCGATGGTGCTTTTTACAAGAACGAGGAGGTAGTGCTAATAGGCGACGGAAACACGGCACTGCAATACGCGCTCCTATTAAGCTCGACATGTAAAGGCGTTCATGTTTTTACTTTATTTGATAAGTTTTTTGGCGATGGAAAACTTGTACAGGCTGTGAAACAGAAAGATAATATTATAATTACACATAATTCGCGTCTTACCAATCTTATTGGTGATAAAGAACTTAAAGGTCTTGTGTTTGACCAAAATGGAAAAAAATTAGAAGTTGATACTCCTGCACTTTTTGTTGCAATAGGGCAGGTGCCAGACAACAAAATCTTTGAGGGGCTTGTTGATTTATCAAAAGACGGGTATATCTTGGCTGATGAGAATTTAACTACTAAAACGGCAGGTCTTTTTGTTGCTGGCGACTGCCGCACCAAAAAGGTACGCCAGCTTACAACTGCGTGTGGCGACGGGGCAATAGCTGGCACAAACGCTTGCACTTATTTAGAAAGTTTGTAAAAAGCAATAGCATACTAGCTATTGCTTTTTTAATATCCTCTTAAATAAACCTCTTTAATTGTTTTCGATAAAATTTCTTTGTAATGCTCGGCCTCCGGCTTTTCAATTTTTTTAAGTCCGCTTTCTATACAACTTCCACTGTCTACAAAGCATTGTAAGTAAATTTTGTCGGCGCCTTTAAGCCATAGTGCGATTTCTTTAATTTCTTTTTCAGTGTGATGACCTTTGACAAGTGTAGTGCGAAACTCATAAGGTATATGCCCTTGTTTTAAAAACTCAATGCTCTGTTCAATATTTGCCAAATCGAAATAGCCGTTTGCTGTTTTTCTATAACTTTCCCTAGAGTTTTTTATGTCCATTGCAACATAGTCAATTAAATTCTGGCTAACAAGCTGTTTAATTAATTTGGGAGCGGTGCCATTACTGTCTAGTTTCACAAGGTAGCCTAAGGCTTTAATTTTTTTTATAAATTCAATTAGGTCAGGCTGTAAGGTAGGCTCGCCTCCTGAAACGCACACCGCGTCCAAAAGTCCTTTGCGTTTATTTAGAAAAGTAAAAAATTCTGCCTCTGTTATCTCATGAAGATTTTTTCCTTCCACAATGTCGGAGTTATGGCAATATGGGCAGCGAAAATTGCAACCGGCAGTAAAAACCGTGCAACATAAATGTCCCTCATAGTCCACCATAGATAATTTTTCGAGTCCAAAGATTTTCATATAAAAAGGATACCAACTTGTTTAAATTATGTCAA
>CANBAX010000090.1 GCA_947366645.1 uncultured Clostridia bacterium | reverse complement strand
CAGGGACTCGAACCCCGGACCGACCGGTTATGAGCCGGTTGCTCTAACCAACTGAGCTAGAGGCCCATTGAGCATAAGACTTTTGACTTTTGCAAGTCATGGTCGGGGTGGAGAGCCTCGAACTCCCGACCTCATGGTCCCAAACCACGCGCGCTACCAACTGCGCTACACCCCGATAAGCGATGCTTGCTTTGTAATTTTATAATAAAATAGAAATTATGTCAAGGAATTTTGCTAAATTTTCTAAAAATTTTTGCTATATTTTATTGTA
Source organism: uncultured Clostridia bacterium (assembly GCA_947366645.1). Classification (GTDB taxonomy): domain Bacteria; phylum Bacillota; class Clostridia; order Christensenellales; family UBA1242; genus Caccovivens. Next base: position 2,732 of record CANBAX010000090.1, on the reverse strand, counting down.
ATATTACTTTTTTAATTTTGCTAATATATATTACTGCCATCTTACGACAAACTTTCGTCAGTTTTGCTTAACATTTCGATAGACTTTTCAATTATTAATATGCTAGAATTTATAAAGGAGTTATAATGATTAAAATAATTACAGATTCAACTGCTTATATACCTAAAGAATTTCTTGAAGAAAACGATATTAAAGTCATTCCTTTACGCGTCCTTTTTGACAATGAAGAATTTGAAGAAGGTCTTCCTTCAACATTTGGCTCATTTTTTGAAAAATTTACTTCCACTAAAATTTTTCCTAAAACAAGTCAGCCCTCTCTTACACAATTCACAGATGCGTACAACAATATAATAGACAATGGAAATGAAGCCATTGTATTTACAATTTCTTCCGCACTTTCTGGAACAAACAGTGTTGCAAATTTAGCAAAGACTGAATGCAAGAATCCAGATAAAATATCGGTGCTAGATTCTCAAAATTGCTGTCAAACCACTTGGGGACTTATTATGGAAACTATTGAATTAATTAAGAAAGGTTTCTCAAGAGAAGAAATTCTGAAAGAACTTGCCTTGCTTCAAGTGGAAAGCAGAGTTTGCTTTGTTCCCGATAGTCTTGAATACCTTATGCGTGGCGGACGAATTGGGAAAGTTAGTGCAAAACTTGGCGAATTGCTTCAAATAAAACCCCTACTTTCCTTTAAACAGGGAAAATTGACCTGCCCTAAAAAAGTAATAGGCATTAACAAAGCAATAAATGAGCTTATAGCTTCAATTCCAAACAACATCAAAAGACTTTTCCTTATTCACATAGCGAACAGCAAGTTTTTTGAACTTTTAAAATCAAAATTGAAAGGAAAGTTTAATGTACCTACTTTTGAAGGCGAAGTAGGCCCTGTGGTTGCTTCTCACATCGGCCCTGCTATTGGGGTTTGTTACATTTGTTAAACTAAAACAGGGCTAACCTGTTTTTTTTAATAAAAAGATATTAGGAAAATTTAGCTTTATATGTTAAAATATTTTTAGGAGAAAATTATGTTAAGAAAAACTGCGATTATCACTGGCGCTTCTGGTGATATTGGTGCCACAACCGCTAAGATTTTTGCTTCTAATGGTTATAATGTTGCACTCACTTTTAACCATGGTTGTACCAAAGCCCTTGAAGACGAACTTAAAGTTTACAATGTGGAAGTAAAGGCTTTCCACCTTGACCAAAGCAAAGAGCAAAGCATAATTAAGTGTGTAAAAGATATTCAGTCCTCTTTTGACTATTTAGAGGTACTTATATGTAATGCTGGCATTGCTGAAAGAAGCGACTTGCTATCAGAAAAAAGTACGGAGGAAATTGACAATATACTTGATGTCAATTTACGCGGAACCATAATTTTAAATCGTGAAATAGCCAAAATATTTATTAAGCAAAAACATGGAAATATTGTAAATATTTCCTCAATACATGGAATGGAAGGTGCAAGTTGTGAAGTGACCTATTCCGCGTCAAAAGCAGGCGTTATAGGCCTTACAAAAGGGCTTGCCAGCGAACTTGCACAATATAATATACGCGTGAACGCTGTTGCGCCTGCCTTTATAGACACACAAATGACAAGCTGTTATACAGCAAAAGAAAGGAAAGAGATTATAAAGCATACCCCTCTTGGCAGACTTGGAAAGCCCGAAGATGTTGCAGAGGCAGTTTATTTTTTAGCAAGCGAAAAATCAAGTTTTATTACTGGAATATGTTTGCCAGTAAATGGTGGTGTTGTTAAATTTTAGAAGTTATATTAATTATTTCTTAGTCGGAGGATAAAGATGCACACTTTGAAAAAAGTCCTAACCTTTATCGGCCGACTTTTTCTTTAAATAATTCTTCGCAATAATCAACAGTTTCCTCCACCGTCATATCACTATTATCTACAATAATGCCGTCTTTTGCTGGCTTTAATGGAGCAACTTTGCGATGAGTATCACTATAATCTCGCTGGTTTATATCTCTTAATATGTCTTCATAACTTTTCCCTTCCTCCTTTGCTTGCGCGTAACGGCGTTTTGCACGCACCTCGGGTCTGGCTGTTATAAAAAGTTTTAAGTCTGCATGAGGCAGAATAAAGGTGCAGATATCTCTCCCCTCCATTACACAGTCATTTTCTTTAGCAAATTGTCTTTGTACTTTTTTTACCTTTTTTCTAACCTTTTTAAAAGGCGCAATTTTGCTTGATAGCACACTTATTTCTTCTTCGTGAAGTCTAGATGTATAATCAATATTATTAACAAAGGTATGTTGACCGTCCGGCATGAATTGCACTTTAATATCACAGCGGTTTATAAAATCTTTAATCGCACTTTCAGTGATATTATGATAACCAAAATCTAAATAGGCACAAGCAAAGCATCTATATAAATCTCCGGTATTAAAAACTTTAAAGTTTAGTTTTTTAGCAAGAAGTCTTGCTATAGTACTTTTCCCACTACCCGCAGTGCCGTCAATAGCGATATTATACATTTTCACTCCTTTTTAATTGACTTTTAATCACCTAACTTTTAAATATTATATCAAATTTTATAAAAAATACAAAGAAAAGGAAGAGTATGTTTAAAGGTTTTGACGCGGTTTATGATAAAAATAGTGAAATACTTATTTTAGGAAGTTTCCCAAGCGTAAAAAGTCGTGAGGAAGGTTTTTATTATGGAAATAAACAAAACAGGTTTTGGAAAATGCTAGAGGGTGTTTTTAATGAA
>CANBAX010000089.1 GCA_947366645.1 uncultured Clostridia bacterium | reverse complement strand
TTACATATATTTTGTTAAATTGAGTAGACTATCCTAGTAAGGGTTAGTCTACTTTTTTTGGAGGAAATATGAAGTGGCTGAAAAAAATTATTGTTATTGTATATATCTTTTCATTTCTATCGTTAGCACTTATCAGCAATGTCAATTTTAAAGAGATATTTTCTTTGCCTGAGGATTTTATTGCAAGTTATAGCGACATTGATAATGTCAATGAAAACTCACTATTAGGCGGATTTGTTAAGTTGTCTCTTGAAAAAAAGACCACTGATGTAGGCACTACAAAAGAGGACGAGGGGACTATAATTATAAAACTCTTCAACCTTATTCCTATTAAAAAAGTGAACGTGCAGATATTGCCAGAGGAGGAAGTGTATGTTGGTGGCGTGCCTATTGGGCTTAACATCAATTCCTCGGGTGCAATGGTAGTAAGTGATACCATGGTAGACACAAGTGAGGGAAATGTTAAAACTATCAAAAACTCGACCTTTAAATCGGGGGATATTTTAAAATCTATCAATGGCAAAGAAATTAAAAGTGCTGACGAAATTTCTCAGATTTTATCTGAGGCGGGCAGTGAAGAAGTTAACATCAAATTTTTAAGAAAAAACTTAGAGAAAGATGTTAAGGTTAAACTTCTTAAAAACGAAGAAGGAAAATATAAAATTGGACTTTGGGTGCGTGACGATATTTCTGGAATAGGTACTTTGACCTATGTAGACAAAAATAGTCACAACTATGCAGCACTTGGACACCCTGTGACTGATTCTAGTGGTGGCAACATCATTCCTGTTGCTGACGGCAAAGTGTTTTCTTGCTCGCTTATCGGTATAAACAAAGGGGAGCGAAATGCACCTGGGGAATTACGCTGTCTTTTTATGCAGAGTGATGAAAAAGGAAATATCGAAAAAAATACTAAGTTTGGAATATTTGGTCATCTTGAAGATACTGAAGATGTTGTAGATGAAAATCTTACCGCAAAACTGGGTGGCAGGCTTGGCGTGAAAACGGGTAGTGCAAAAATTGTTTCAAGCGTGAGCGGGATTAGAGAGGAATATGAAATTGAAATAATTAAAGCGAGTTACCAGTCTAAGTCAAGCGACAAAAGTATTGTTTTTCGTGTGAAAGATAAAAGGCTTTTAGAACTTACAGGCGGTATTGTGCAGGGAATGAGCGGTTCGCCTATCATTCAGGACGGAAAGATTATTGGTGCAGTTACACATGTCTTTTTGCAAGACCCTACAAAAGGGTATGGAGTGTATGTGGACTGGATGAAATAGAGGGCTTAGCTTTGCTTGGTCATTTTGTTGTAACTTATACAAGATAAAGAGTGCCTAAGGCACAAAAAAAGAGGCTTTCGCCTCTTTTTTATTCGTTTTCATTTTCTTCCGTCATTGTTGGCACTTTACTAATTGCACCTAAATGGTCCATCTCGTTTAACATATCATTAGTGTGAGTGATTAAACTTTCGATATATTCGCATAAGCTTTCAGTGCGATATTCAGACTTTGTGCCATAGTTTTCAGTTTTTGCATTTTTAGCGTAGTATCTAATGTGTTTTAATTTTTTGAAATAATCAAGTATCATTCTATACTCAATAAGGCTTTCATCTATTAGCATACTTATTCCGCCTTCATAAACTCCTTTTGGACTATTATTTTTTCGCTCTTTTATTGCACCATTAAGTGCCTTTAAACTTTCCTCTATTTGGTGATATCTATATATAAAATTTTCGCTTAACATTATTCCCTCCCTATAAAGCATATTAACATATTATGTTATATTGTCAAAGCGAATAATTTGCTAAAAACAAAAAAGAAGTTTATCTCTCTAAACCTCTTTTTCGTAAATGTGAAGCATATCTCCTTCACAGTATTATCATGTGCAGGTTACGGAATATTATGCAAAACTTTTTAAAGTTTTTAATCTCCTCTCAGTTTTACTTTGTCAGCAACGCTTTTTCGCATATCTTCATTTATGGCAGCGTAGTGCTTCTTTGTTGTGTTGACATCTTTATGACCAAGTACATCTGCCACAATATATATATCCTTGGTTTCGCGATATAGATTTGTGCCGTAGGTGCTTCGCAGTTTATGTGGAGAAATCTTTTTAAGAGGGGAGGCGATGCGAGCAAATTTTTTAACTAAATTTTCAACAGCCCTTACAGAAATGCGTTTATTTTGTAGAGAAATAAACATTGCTTTTTCATCCTTATCAAGTTCTAAGGTGGCACGCTTTTCAAGCCAAGTTTTAAGTGCCATAGCCACTTCATTTGAAAAATACAGCATGGACTGATTTCCACCTTTTCTTGTAACTATAAAAGCGTTTTGATTAAAGTCAAAACTTTCAACATTAAGGCCGACAAGTTCGCTTATACGAATGCCGGTGCCAAGGAATAGGGTGATTATCGCATTATCGCGTTCAAAGGTGTTTTTATTATAGGATATCTGCTTTTGTGTAAATTCGGTTGGGTTTTCTACCGCATTCATAAGTGCGGATACCTCGTTTTGTTCCAGTCTAATAATTTCCTTATTGTGTAGTTTTGGTGTTTCTATTTTACTAGCGATATTTGAAGATATTAAATCATGATTAAATAGATATTTAAACAAACTTCGTAAAGACGCAAGTTTTCTTGCTTTTCCTTTTTCGCTATTTCTATATGTTTTACCATCCTTTTCATAAAGAGCGATATATGACAAAAATTGTTCTATATGGCGGGATTTAAGAGTGTCTAAATCGGCAGTGGTGATATTTTCTGGTGGTTTTTTGAAAACAAACTCGCTTAAATAATCGAAAAACACTGCAAAGTCCATAGCATAGTTATACCGAGTTAGCGAACTTGTGTTATTTTCTACGCCTACAAAAAAGTCATAACAAAACTCTGGAAGGTTATCAAGGTATTTTCCAGTTTTAACTCTATTTTGCATATCGCGCCTTTCATAGAAAGAAGGTTTTTCCATGTTTATATTATATCTTTTTTTTGTTTTATTGTAAAGCAATTTAAACCACTATATATTGTGGCTATTATGTGCATAATAGCCACAAATATGGTAATATTTAGATATAATTGATATAAAAATAGTTGCTTTTATTATATTTAATATTTATAATTTAAAATAACAATAAAATTGGTGTATGTTTGGCCAATAAAAATTT
>CANBAX010000088.1 GCA_947366645.1 uncultured Clostridia bacterium | reverse complement strand
CGAGATGTTATCCGGTGACTGGAGTTCAGACGTGTGCTCTTCCGATCTCCCAATACTACGCAAAGTCACAGTATTTATTAGCTTTGTAAGATTATTTTTTAATATAAACTTATTCAAACTGCATATTATCGCATTTATTTCCTCCCTTGCAAGCATACATTTGTCAATAGGGACAAGGGTGTCGCTCATAGCACGCTTCAATGAAAGTCCTTTACTGCCGCAGAAAAATTTGATTTTATTGCGGTATCCATATTCCCTATTACTTTTTACAACATCAAAATCTTTATCAAAACCAATTTTTTTAAGTTGTTTAGATAAAATTTCTTTCTTTAAACTAATTTCACTTTCATATGACATATGTTGAAAGTCGCAACCACCACAAATTGTAAAATATGGACATGGCGATGCTGTTCTATTTTGAGAGGGCATAATAATTTTCTTTGGGAATGCTTTGATGAAAGCTGAAGTTTCTTTTTGTGGCTGTATTTCCACTTCTTCATCAATTAAAGAATAAGGAACAAAGCACACTTTGCCATTTTCATGCCCTACGCCCTCGCCGTTGTAACCATAATCTGTAATTTTCATTACTCTTCCTCAACCTTACTTGAAATGTAATCTAGTACTTTATCTCGGCCAAGTCCCGTTTCACTACTTGTGAGAACTATTAATTCCTCACGAATTTTTAAGGTTTTAGCAAGCACTCTTTTTTGCACTGCCTGCTTTGCTTTGGAAAGTTTATCCGCCTTTGTTGCAAGCACTAAAAAAGGCAACTGGTTATAAACTAAAAACTCAAGCATGGAGCGGTCAAGTATACTTGGCTCATGCCTAAGGTCAACCAGCACAAATACTGTATCAAGCGACTGAGAGCCTGTCAAATACTCCCCCATAAGTCCAGCCCATACATCTAAATGGCTTTTGCCCACCTTTGCATAGCCATAACCTGGAAGGTCAACAAAGCGAAATGTATTGTTGATATCAAAATAGTTCACCATTTTGGTAAGTCCAGCGGTTGAAGATGTTTTAGCAAGCCTTTTCTGCCCAACCAGCATATTTATTAAAGAACTTTTTCCTACATTACTGCGACCAACAAAAGCAAACTCAGGCACATCGTCCTGTAATAGTTTGCTTTCTTCAACTACGCTTGTTTTGTAAACTGCACTTTTAATTATCATGGTTTTATAATATCATACTTTGTGACATTAAGCAATAAAAAACCGCCAGTGGCGGTATTTTATTAAAAACCATACTTTAAAGTTGCGACTAAATGCACATACATGTGCATTTACGCTTGGTCGCAAAAGACGAGCGTGGCGGTAAGGTCGTAAACTTTTATGCAAATAAAAGTTGAGATCAATTAGCCACTAGCAAAGTCTCATTGTGGCAGTTGTGCCATAGGTGCTGTAATCATGGCGCCTATTGGTGAATGCATAGTAATGTTTGCTACAACCACTGAAAGTGTGCTTGCAAGTACGCGTGCAACCTGACTATTTGCAAAATAAAGCGGAGCATCATCAAGTTTGTCATATTCGTTAGCGTCAACTATCACTTCAACACTCATTGACACCGCCAAAGATAAAATACTTTTTGGCTCTGGCTTAATATTTCTTTGCATAGTCACTTTTACCGCATCACTTCTAAGCCTTTCTACATTTACTTCGTCCCATACACGCATATTAATTGTTGAGTTGTTTGCTGGTGGGTCTAGCTTCTCATATTCTACCTTTTCAAGTAGTGGCTTAAAATTCATATTCCTAATTACATTTTCCATTATTTCTCTCCTTTTGATTTTTTCCTTTAAGCATGATAATTATAACATATATTTTTAATTTATCAAACTAATAATCTTTGAGTTTCAAGTAATCTATGCTATAATTTAAAGTAGGAGTAACTATGAGAAAAACATTTTCACTTTTCGTTTTAATAATTTGTCTTTCTCTCTCGCTTTTTGCTTGTAGCCCTACAAATATAGATGTTGTTTACCCCGATACAATCAAAAATGTAATTGTAGTAATAGGCGACGGAATGGGATTTAATCACATCGCAAACGCAAAGACATATTTTGACGATAGTGTGTTTGCCTTTGATGATTACTTTACCTGCCCTGTAACTACACATTCGTTAAATAGCAAAGTTACAGATAGTGCCGCTGCTGCTTCAGCCTTAGCCACTGGGAATAAAGTATACAACAGGAATATAAGCAAATTTAACGGAACCAATCTTAAAAATCTCATGGAAATTGCGATTGAAAACAATAAAAAAACTGGCATCATTACTTCGGATAATCTCTATGGAGCCACACCTGCCTGCTATTCAAGTCACGCAAATCATCGAAATGACCGAGATGATATTATTTCCGGACAAGCAAACAGCAAAATTGATGTGCTTATAGGCGCCATGGATTCCGAAGATACTTACGCAAAATATCAAACACAGTTTGAAGTGTATAATTACAAGTATGTAACTAGCGAGGAAGAACTATTAAACACGCCTTCCAACCAAAAAATTATCGCAAATTTAAATGGACTTCGCTCCCCTTACAACGCATCTATAACTGGTCAAGGTGCTTTTAACAACATTGTACAATATATATTAAACTATCTCGACAATGAAAATGGATTTTGCTTAATGATAGAAAACGCTTACATAGACAAATGTAGCCACTCTAATGATTTATATGGTGCATTGTGTGAAGTTAAACTTCTATCCGACATTGTAAATACAATATTAAATTTCTGCTCAAATAGGAATGACACCGCACTTATCGTCACTGCCGACCATGAAACTGGTGGTTTAAGATATACTAGTGATAAAAACAAAATAAACAATTCGCTTTATGCAAAATCTGGTCATACTGGTGCAAATGTTCCTCTATATCTTAAAGGTTGTTCAGTAAGTGGATACAAGAAAACAATTGACAACACTGACATATTCAAAATTTGTGAAACGTTAATAACAAAAGCATGACAGAAAGTCATGCTTTTTATTATTATTATTTCTTTCCATTAACTGAAAACTCATAAACTACGTTTAAATAACTGCTCTTTTGTAATCTCCGCTACACCTTTTTAAAAGATTTCTTTTTTTATAAAGTTCATATGCGTATTTCGCTTTTTGTTCTTTATATGTATTTCCTCTCTTTGTTTTAATTATAACAAAAATCAAAACCACTTATAATGCATCT
>CANBAX010000087.1 GCA_947366645.1 uncultured Clostridia bacterium | reverse complement strand
GTCAATATATTATACTATTCTTATATTATAAAAAGACCCTTTTCGGACTTTTTTGGGAGGGAACATGGCTAAACTTGAGATTAATAATTTAAAAAAATATTACCATTTGGGAAATAAAACCGAGTTTTTAGCCTTAGAAGATATTAATCTTTCCTTTCATGAAGGCGAACTTGTTTCTATTGTTGGGGAAAGCGGCAGCGGAAAAAGCACACTTATGAATGTTATTGGTGGCCTTGACAGCGACTATAGCGGTGAAATTATTGTGGGCGGTGAAAACATTAAAAAACTTTCAAACCGCGAACTTGACGAATACCGCAAAAAGAAAATTGGCTTTGTATTTCAGTCCTTTAATCTTATCCCTCACCTCACTATACTTGATAATGTAACCATTGCTCTTACCCTTTCAAATGTTAAGGAAAGCGAAAAGGTTAGAAAAGCTACTGAAATTCTGACACGACTTGGACTTGAAAAACAAATCAAGAAAAAACCTACTCAGCTTAGCGGTGGTCAAAAGCAAAGAGTGGCTATTGCTAGGGCTTTAATAAATGACCCAGAAATTATACTTGCAGACGAGCCTACTGGCGCCCTTGACAGCGCCACTACACTTCAAATCCTTGAAATTTTAAAGGAAATTGCAGATGACGGCAAACTTGTTATTATGGTTACCCACTCTGAAAAAGTTGCAAGCATCTCCTCTCGCATTGTAGAACTGAGCGACGGTAAAATTGTACGAGATGAGCAAAATGAAAATTACATAAAAAAAGAAGGAAAACTTCTTGAAACAAGCAAAGAAGAAATTACCATAAAAAACAAGAAAAAATCTCATCTTTCCTTCCTGTCCGCAATAAGGTTATCCTTCCACAATATGTGGGCAAGTAAGATGAAAAACTTTCTTATTGCGTTTGGAGTGTCAATAAGCCTTGTAAGTCTTATTCTTATGCTTGCTTTTGGAAGTGGTCTTACAGATTATATATCTTCCCTTGCCGACCAATACACTAACCCCCTTTATGTGACAATATCCAAACGCTCGGAAAAAGATGCTTCTGGCAATATCCATCTATCCAACCCTTTGAAACCTTTGGGTTTTAAGGACCCTAATGAAATTGATAAGCTTATTAATGACATCAATGCTAAACTTGAAAGTGAGGGTTACGAATTTAGAGCAAATAGTGACAATATCTCTTACGGTTTTAACCAAATGGTCTATGGCTCGGCAAAATTTTCTTTCAAAGTGAACGAGGAAGGTAAATATGACGAAAGCGGAGATAAAATCTCCACTCAAGACATCTTCTATGTTTACACTACCCCACCTTATTACAATGAGTCTAATATGATAGCCGGCGAAATGAGTGGCATGAATGAAATTATGTTTTCTAAAGCAGTAGTTAAACTTTTAGGTATGGAGTCAAATGAAGATGTTATCGGCAAAAAAGTATCTATTAAAATACCTAGTATGCACATCAATACCGAAAACATTGTATCAGACACTTTAGTTGGATATCCTTCTATTTCTGGCATTGTAGATGTATCGAATATGTTTGAAAATTTCCCTGTAATCTATGTAAGTTATGAATATCTTGAAGCACTTATAGACTACGCCAACCTTGATTCAGATGACCCTATTGAATTTTACCCTTATTCTCTTTATATTAAAACCGATGATGAAAATACAACTAAGTTTATAAACTCCTTTATTGATACTTTATCTAAATACTCTGGCTCTGTTGAAGAGCAAATGGTGAGTATGTTTACTGGTATGATTTCCACCTTTTCTACCGCCCTAACCGTTATCGCCGGAATTTCTCTTATTGTTGCTGCGATTATGATACTTGTTGTCCTTTATATGTCTGTCACTGAACGAACTCGTGAAATTGGTGTACTTAAAAGTATTGGTGCTAGGCGTAGAGATATAAAAAATATTTTCTCTACTGAAAGTTTACTTATTGGGCTTTTAAGTGGCATTTTAGGCGTAATACTTTCTATGGCTGTTGGACTTATCTTGACGCTGGTACTTAATTCCGTTCTCGGCTTTGCACCTCTTACTTTTAAATGGTATTATTTCCTAATTGCTATGGGAATTAGTGTTGTAATAAGTGTTTTAGCAGGACTTATACCTGCCGCTAAAGCTGCTAAACTTGACCCTGTGGAGTCGTTGAGGCACGAGTAGAGGCTGGGAAGTCACTACATGATAAGCATTAGTCAGTGCGGACTACTTATTAGGACTTATTGATTAATGAGGATTTCTCCGCTGCGGTCGAAATGACAAGGCGACGAGAAATAAAAAATACACCTTAGGCATTTTCGTAGTCTTGCGGAAAGCTCCAAAAAGAAAATGTTTATGGTTTGCTTGATTAGATTTCTCCGCTCCACTGCGTTTCGGTCGAAATGACATTATTACAGAAGAAGTTTTACTCGAAATGACAAAGGCTTGGGTACATTTTTAGTTAATAGATTTCTCCGCTGCGGTCGAAATGACAAGAAGAGGTCGGTCGAAATACTTGGAAAAATAGATAAAAGTGACTAAAGTACAAAAAAGAAGGCTTTTGCCTTCTTTTATTCTTCTATTTTTTCTTCAATATTTTCTTCTTGTGGGGCTTCAACTGGCTGCGGTGTTTCCAACTGGTTTGCACGAGTGGAAAGTGTTTTTTCTATCGCTGGAATGGCTAGGTTTAATTTTGTAAACTTACCTAATGTATAATGTAAAAAGAATACTATAGCACCACCAAAATTGCAAAACATATCCTTTAATGTATCCCACAGTTCTGGCCCCTTTTGAGCATTGGTGCCAAATAATCTATCTACCGTAAACTCACTAAGTTCCCAAATAAATTCTACGCTTAAAGAAAACATTAAACAGAAAACTATTACAAGCCATGGATTAAATTTTTTATACTCCCCGAGGCGAGCTATGATAAATATTCCACACATGGCTACAAGATAACCCATGATTATATGCACAGGTGTATCAAACCACCATACCATATTATACACGTTGCAAGCTGCACCAATGAGTGACGCAACTAGAAAATATATCTGATAGGCAAGAAAAATTATGGGATTAAATCTAAACCTAAAAATAATTTCTAGAAGGAAGGGAGCCAGTGCTATTCCTATCGTAATACCTGAAATGCTTAACCTTCTATCTGGGTCACCAGATCGGAAGAGCGTCGTGTAGGGAAAGAGTGTCGTTCGGCGT
>CANBAX010000086.1 GCA_947366645.1 uncultured Clostridia bacterium | reverse complement strand
TGATTTGTTCATTGATTAAAAGTTCCTTAAAAATTGTTGTATTCCCCTTTTACAAAAAATTTGGTGGAAGCAAAATATTTCCACCAAACATAATTTTCTACTTTTGCCTTTTGGCAAAATGATTTCAATTAAGTTATTACCACGTCAAAATGAATATCGACTGGTGAGAAGTGGAAACTTCTACTTTCATGCTTGAATTTTAGCATATATAAGATTACTTGTCAACTATTTTTGCTAACTTTCTAATATATTTTTTGTAGTTTCTACCTCTTCCACATATACTTCCATTTTTCTAAGAGAATCTTGGCTGTAGCTGCGACGCAGGTCTATATCTGTTGCTGAAAGTTCGCCATACACTTTTTCGAGTGCTTGGTACCAATCGTCTTCACTTTGTCCCGTTATTGTTTCAGTAAATTTATCACAAACTGATACGAGTGAGCTATGTATCATGTTTATATCTTTATCGTCAAATTGAGAGCAGATTCTGCACAGGTAGTTATAGTCGTATGGATTGATTTCTTTATCCCCCATATTTATCTGGTCGATATAATTGCCTACCGAGGTAAACAGATGGGCAACTATTTCCTCATCATGGGTTAAATCCTCACTAAGCATATATTGAAGATAGGCAAATTTCCCCTCCTTGAAAAAGCTTATAGCAAGGTTACGATACTCATCTTCATTTAATTTATCGTGTTGCGACCAGCAGACATTTTTAAAGGTTGCCTCAGTAACATCTTCGCTTGAAAGTAGTTTAATTAGGTCTTCTTTCTTTATTAACTCACATAAAGTCGCGGACCTTTCAGAAAATATTGGGTTATGACAATTCTTTAAACTATCTTCCAGCATTCTAATTCCTTTATTGTAACCAAATTTAACAAAGACTTTAATCACTTGGGAAATTTCTTCTCTAGATGCGTTGGTGCAAAAAATAGAAATTGCTTCGTTACTGATTTTATATAGGTCGTGCATCGCTTCTTTATATTCTTGCCAGTTTGCCAATATTGTGTCAGTTTCACCCTCTGCGTATAGTTTGTACATGGCTTCGTCAGTTTGATTTGGCATACTATTTATATCGGTATATCTACTGATTAAACTGAAAAGATAATTCAATTTTCTTAAATCAAATTGTGCCGAACTTATAATTTTAGCTGCATTTTTATTTTGGATATCCATGCTTAAATATTCTTTCTCTAAAAAAGTATTACATTCATCAAGAAGTACTTTTGCCTTCTCAGGCTCCCCTCTTTCGTAATAACACTCTGCAAAATTTTCTATCATTGTTTTCAAAAATATTCCTGAATAATTTCTTGCAACTTGTTCATAAGGATATGTATGATAAATTGGAAATCGCATTTTGGAGCGATTTTGTGTTTTAAAGACTTTTAAAGTTTTCTCTTGTAATTTAATTATCTCTTTGTTATCAGAGGATTGAAATAAGGTTGCAGAGCCTATCGATTGAGACACATCTTCACTGAAATTAATAGGCTTTTTATGTTGCAAGTAATGTGTATATTCATGACCTAATGAAAATATAGAAAAGAATAAATACTGAAAATTGCTTTTCAATTTATCATTTTCTACTTTGGTTTCAGATTTTATTTTTAGTAGATTTACATCTATTTTATTATTTTCATGTCTCGCATAACCCTTTATTGTGGTATCTAACTTTACAGGCAAATATACATTTTGATTAGGAAGGTAAGGATTTTCATTTATAAGATTATCGAGGAAATTTATTGTCTGTTCATTTGTAATTTCTTGACCTGACAAAAGCAAATCTATATAATCTAAAAACTCTTGTTCCTTTTTAGATTTTACTGTATTTACAAGTGGTGAATTTATCTTTCTTTTTATTCCTAGTGCTTGCTGTATTTCGTGACGTTTTTCTATTATTTGTTGATATTTCATGCCTATCCTCTATTTTAATTATAACATAATAGGAAGAGCTAGTCAATTGACTTTTTTCTCGCGAAATATGGTTTTTTCTAAAATTTTACCTAGGGCAAGTATAATTTCATTTGATTTTGTGAGTGCTTTTGTTTTCATAAGTGCCTTAAAAAAAATTGTTGCACCTGCGATGAGCGCACTTACTGATACCGTAATTAATATTACAAGTGATGGAGATGATATTTTTTGTGAAAGTGAGGCTACCACACAAGCGCCACCCGCACCGCAAAGAGTGGAGCAAATATCGCCTACAACATCGGCACAAAATGAGCATACCTTTTCACAATTTTTACATATTCTTAGCCCTACCCTTGCACCTTTACGATTTTCACTATTCCACTTTATAAAGGTTTCTTCATCTGCACTGGCAACCGCTATACCAAGCATATCAAAAATAACGCTGATAGCAATGAAAAATATAATACAAACTATCGCCATTACTGCGCCTATACTTGACAGTACGGTTTGACTTAAAAAACCAAAAATAAGTGACAGGCTCATAGATAGAAAAAGAACTTTTACCGCCCATCTTTTATTATTTGAAGTGCTTAGAGATACCACTTTACTATATTTCTTCATAGTATTAGTGTATTTAATAAATTAATATTATATGAATAGATTTCTCCGCTTCGCCCTGACGGGCTTCGGTCGAAATGACAAAGTGGAAAAACAGTGTTCGGTATAAATGACAAAGTGTGGTGAAGTTCGGCTGAAATAACGAAGTGTGGTGAAGTTTGGTTGAAATGACAGAGGAAGGGTTGGTTGAAATTAACTAAGTGTCAGTCGAAATGACAGGAAGGGCTGTGAAGTGATAGTTTGACTACGGTAGAAATGACAAAGGCAAGAGTATGTCTAAAAGTCAATGGGGAAGATTTATTCGTTTTCTATAAGGTTTTGTACCAGTTGCACCCTCTCCTCAAAGTTTGGTTTCCAAAGTCTATTTTCATAGTAAATTTTTTCCGCTTTTTCTCCATACACTGCCCTGTAATTTGCAGAGGACTTCTCTTTTGGTAATTGCTGTGTAAGGTCATTAAGATATATTTGGTGAAGTTTTAATTGAATTAATAATGCCTCCGCTATTTCGTCGCCTGCAAACTGTGACAATAATTTTTTATAGGCATGGTAGTGGCAAGGGATAATATTATTATCCTCACTGTCAATTTGAAATAAAAATTCCTGTGTTTTGGTAAAGAGGAGTTTTAAAAATCCCCCCCCCGCCCTTTTGAAATCATAGATGAAAGAAAGATTGGAAAGATAATCTAT
>CANBAX010000085.1 GCA_947366645.1 uncultured Clostridia bacterium | reverse complement strand
CGTAGTAAGCACAGCCCGCATAAAATAAGGGTTTTCTGTTTACTACATCAAGTTCCCCACCCCTCTATGAAGGTGATGAAGTAAGTGAGGGAATAAAGGGTATTTTTTTACTTGATAGGGCAGCAGAAGTTATTCCTTTTTCTGGCTGTCACGTTCCATAGTTTCAGCAATAGCCCGGTTAATAAATGAATTGAGAGTTTCACCATTTTTTTCTGCATGGGCTTTTATATTTTCTTTTTTGCCTTTTGGTTTAACAGTTAATTCTATTCTGTCATAGTTATTTTTGACATATTTGTGAACTGCTTTTTGTTGTGCTTTGCTGATTTTATTGTTTTCTGACATTTTGCGCCTCTCTTTCTTTATGTGGATCAGTGGGACGGTTATGTTATAAAGAATCCTCTTCCACTATACCAGAATTATAACATAAAAGTCTATTCACGTAAATATACAAAATGAACAAATATATTCACGTAAATATGTGAAAAATGACAATAGACTATTCACGTAAATAGGTATATAATAGTATTATCAAGAGAGGAAAGGAGGGAAAAGCCAATGGAAAAGAAAATAAAAGAGCTGAAAAAAGTGGTATCAGCACTTATCCAGCTCGCCTTAGAAATTGGAACTCTCATTGCTATAATTAAAATGATTATAGAGAGTATCCAATAAGGTAAAGGGGGAGAAATCCCCCTGATAAAATATAACACATTTCCATTGGCAAATCAAGATGAAAGAAAAAAGGAAGATTGTTGTGGAAACTTTCCAGTTGTTTCTTTTGGTCTTACGGTTGCTTATAATTATTGTTGGGCTGTACCTGCTACTTAGAGGATAGCAAGGCATAAATTGCTTTGGTTCCTGTAAAGGATCAGAACACCAATAGAGGCACTTTTCTAGGCTGACACAAACACATGTATGGACGAAATAAAAAGGATTCCCAATTATAAACTAGGGGAATCCTTTTTATGATGTTGTGTACCAAGGTATTTTTAATAAAAGAGGTTGAGATAGCAGAAACTAGGGTATTTTTGTTATCCATATATAAAAAGTTGTTGACAAATAGTACTAAATATGATACTATTATAAATGAAAGGAGGAAATAAAGTGCCAAATGTAAAGAAGTTAATTGAGAAAATGAAACAACAACCAAATGGGTTGCGTCCAGAAGAAGTGGAAAAGGTTTTAGGAGCATATGGATATATTCCAGTAAGACAAAAAGGAAGCCATAAGCATTATTTGAATAAAGAAACGGGGGATTTGATAACAATAAAACAAGAAAACCCAATAAAAAAGGCTTATGTGGTAGATGTACTAAGCAGGATAGGGGAGTAATCCCCTTTATCCTGATATAATATAGCAAGTAGAAAGGAGTAAGAAAAAGCGTGGAAATTAGGGATTATATGAAGCTGCCATATACAAGGCTAGTACAAGAAATGAATGATGAAAGTGGACACTATTTTTATGGCAGGATTTTAGAACTTGATGGTTGTCAGAGTACAAGTGATACACTAGAAGGGCTATATAAGAGCCTTAATGAAGCAATGGAAGGGTATTTAGAAGTAAAGTTAGAAAACAATTTGCCAATCCCCATTCCAGAGGCTTCCAATAATTACAGTGGGAAGTTCGTGGTAAGGATTCCAAAATCTTTACATCAAAGGTTAGCAATCGAAGCAGAGAAAGAAGGAGTAAGCCTAAATCAGTTAGCATTATATAAGTTGGCACTTTAGTTTATGATAGATACAAAATCAGCAGGGCGTTAAAACCCTGCTTTTTTATATTTCTTCTCCTGTATCTCTCATTATGAAATAGCAGGATCATAACTCTTTAGTAGGTGTCAAAATGCAGAAAGTTTCCCTTTACTGTCTCATCTTCATAGAGAGGCGGGAAACTTGATTCAGTAAACAGAAAACCTTTATTTTATGCGGGCTGTGCTTACTGAACACCTTGCGCCAATAAAGGGCATTGTTTAGTGGATAGGGCAAGTTATTCCTTTTTCTGGCTGTCACGTTCTATAGTTTCATTTGCAGCAGCCTTATATTTGTCTTTTTCGCATTTTTACATGAAAATTATATGTAAACTTTTCTGCTTTTCGTCTGTATTTAGTTTGTTTTTGTTTCTGTGTTATAGTTATACTATATCACTTTTATTAGTGTATGTCAATGCTTTTTATAACTTTTTTTTGTGATGTTTTTGTTGACTTTTTTACCATGATAATATATAGTTAAGATAGAAAGGAGGCTTTAAAATGCTTAGATACAAAATCAATGTTTCGGACGCTTTGAGTAGGGCAGGCGTAAATAAGTACAAGGCAAAGAAAACAAAGGTTATAGGGCAAGACACGCTAACCAAACTGGCAGAAGAAAACACAACAGGAATAACACTAAAAACATTAAATACAGTTTGTGCAATTCTGGAATTACAGCCAAAAGACATTTTAGAGTACGTGGAAACGCCGGAAGATGAGGAAGAAAGAAATAAAATAAAAGAGTGGAAATCTATTGACAAGAACTAATAAAAGTGATATTATAATAGTGTCAGGAGGCAAGGCTTGATAGACGAAAGGAGAATAAAAGCATGATGGAGGTATTAGAAAAAATGGCAATTAGCGAAAAGGAATTAAAATTACTCTTAAATTTTGTAAAGGATAATTTGCAGGAAGCAAGGGAAACAAAGGACGAGGAAAACAGAAACAAGAGAATTGATAAGACACTAGAACACATTCAGCAGTATTTAGAGGACTAACAGAAAGGGCGGGCTTGCCACCGCCCCAACTGTAAGAATATTATAGCACACTAGCCGCCTTTTATACAAGGGCGGTTTTATTGTGCTGTTAATTTTCTTTATTGGGAACATTCTTTTTTATAAATTCCTTTATGGCTTGATTTACGACATAGCTTATACTTCTATCGTCCTTTTTGGCAAATTGTTCAATAGTCTTTTTGTCGTGTTCATCAATGCGAATAGTCAAACTTACAGTAGCCATGAAATATACCTCCTCTATTATGATACATTTATCATAGCACACATTATAAGTAATTACAAGAAAAGTGTTGACAAGTAGGAAAAATATCTATACAATATTCTTGTAAGCGATTGTAAGCACTTATAAGAAAAATAAAACTGTTATCTATCACTTGTTCTTAGTGATTAAACATTCTCTTATCTGGCTATCTGACAGCCGAAAACAAACAACGAAAATAATTCATAGAAAGGGTGAATGTATGGAAATTGAGAAAATCA
>CANBAX010000084.1 GCA_947366645.1 uncultured Clostridia bacterium | reverse complement strand
ATTGATTCAAATAAAACCAAACTAAAAGATCGCTCTTATTATGCCGTAGAGCGTATGGCAAATACACATATCCTTCCTTTTTGGAAGAATATACCTCTTTCTAAGATAGCGCTTAAACAAATAGAGGCATGGCAAAATGAACTTTTAAACAAAACATATTACTCTTTCAACGAAAAAAAAGATCAAAAATATTCTAGTCACTATCTTGCCCTCATACAAACAAGGCTTAAAACAATCCTTAATTTTGGCATTTCAAAAGGATACATAAATGATATGAAAATTAGTATGTTTGATAAAGTTAAGCACAGAGGAGAAATAAAAAAAGAGATGCTGTTTTGGCAACCTGACGAATTTAATAAATTTATATCCGTTGTTGATCAACTCTGCTATTGTGCCTTTTTTAATACTTTATATTGGTGCGGTTTACGATTAGGAGAAGCACTAGCCTTAACGTGGGAGGATATTGATCTTGATAAGAAAACTATTAAAATCAGAAAATCATATTCCAAACACGGTCACCAAATATCCACACCTAAGACCGAAACCAGTATAAGAGATATAATTATACCTGATCCGTGTTTCCAAGCATTAGACAAGCTTCATCGAGTTCACGTGAAAACAATCGGCTTTACCAATGATAAGTTTGTCTTTGACTTTGAAAAACCATTAGATGAAAATTCTATACGCATAGCAAAAAACAGATATTGCAAAATGGCAAACGTAAAGCAAATTAGAATACACGATTTCAGACATTCTCATGTATCTCTGCTTATTCACTTAGGCTTTAATCCTTTTGACATCGCTAAACGTCTTGGGCACACTGTTGAAATGGTCAACAATGTATATGGCCACTGGTTCACTGATGCACAACAAAATATGGTTGATCGATTAAATGACTACTCTAAAAATTTGGTGTAAATTTGGTGTAAATTTAAAAATCGACCATTTAAAAAAAGTGAATATAAGGCATAAATTGTATGTTTTTCAATAGGTTTTTATAGATTTTTGCATAAAACTTCTCCCCCTTCATTCGCCCCATAGTGCCAATTAGTCCCTATTTTAAGGGACTTTTTTAATGTTGAAAATGAATTTGGTGTAAATTTGGTGTAAAATCTATTCATTTCAACAGCAAAGAAATACAACAAATTCATCAAAACCCCCTTTACATAGTGTGCATACTATGTTATAATATAGACAGTTAGAAAGGAGGGCATGATAGAGTGGATATAGATGACCTAAAAAAAATCAGTGAAGTAATATTCAATATCACCTCACCGATCGCTGTTGTTATAGCCGCCTACCTCACAAGTAAAAAGCCGAACAACAAGCGCAAGAAGAATAAGGGGAAGTAATTCCCCGCTTCTTCTTGTTCCATTATATCATAACGGAAAAATGAACACAATTATTATTATCTTTGGTCTAGCCTTGACGCTATCTAAAAAGACATGGGTGCTAGGAGCGTTCCTATTTTTATTCGGAATCTACTTAAATAATAAGGAGCATAGAAATAATGTCTAAAAATAAAAAACAGCCTTTCAACCAAAACAAGTATATGAACGATTGGAAAAAAGAAAATATGAGCCGAGTAGGTGCACAATATAAAAAAGAATTTGTTGCCGAATTTAAAGAAGCCTGCGCCATTTTGGGCATCAGCCAATCGGAAGTAATACGAAAAGCCATGCAGGAGACGATCGAAAAAGCAAAAAAAATGCCTACCTCTCATGATGAGGGGTAGGCGGTTATTATACTAGCATTTTAATCAAAAACGAAAGCATCTCTCCGTATAAATAAATCAAAATTTTATCAAATTTGTATTGCATTTTTAATAAACTGGTCTATAATATAATTAGTTGACGAGATTTCATTCTGCGTCAACTTGCATTGTTATTGATATATTAATTGTTCATTCATTAACAGTTCATCATTAATTTGTTTTTAGTAACCGTAGCCTTAGTAACAAAAAAAAGATCTCTTATTAGAGGTCTTTTTTTATACTCAGCCAATCCGCTTCGGGTTTCATTAATAGCCTCGCATTAGAATATGCCATATCTAGCGTAAAAATAGTATTGGCGCGATATTGTTCATTTTCTAACAACTCAACCGCCAGTGCGCATCTATATTCATCCAATTCAATTGGTAATAAATATGTAATTGCTTTCTTATAATACTGTGGCACTACTAAACGGTAGTTTCTTTTTATCTTTTTCTTAGTTAATTCCAACGATCCATTAAAAAGCATATTTAAATGCTTATCACCTCTTTCTAGAATTTCACTAGGAAAACGACTTTTATTATCGGAAAGAATATGGTTGGTGCTTACAATGATGTTATAATTAGGATTAAAATACATTAATTCAGGTTTTTCAAAATATTCCGCTACTTTAGGACATTCCGAAAAATTCAAAACTATTTTGCGATCTGAACTATGATAAAAATTCTCTAAATACCATTCTTCTTTTTTATTGACATTTTTATTTTTTACAAAAAAACCGATAATATCTTCTCCCATATCCGTCATCAATCCAGTATTAAAACAACAACATTGTTCATCAGGACTTACTAAAATTTTTCTTTCATCATGAATCCTTTCAAATGTGTGGATAATATACTGGAAAAGAATATCATAATCATGTTTTGATGAGTTTGTAGTCCAATTTTCCTTTTCTGCTAAATCCGCTAGTTGTTTTAACTTTTTTGAAAATTGATCTGGTGTTCCTAAAAATGCATATTTTTTTAAAAGTGGCAGTTCAACTTGCTTTGTACCTTTTTGTTCCATTGCAGTATTCCCCTTTGCTAAATATATACATATTTTACCATAGACAAAGAAAAAAACAAGATAAAAAACTCCCACCCCTCAATTAAGAGAAGTGGGATAAATTTTAGAATAACTTGTTTACTTCGGCTTGTACTGCTACCGGATCGTATCCAGCCTGTTGTAAGCGGCTTACTCTTGTGCCACCTGTTCCCCAATCGCTCCATCGAGGATCTGAACAAGTACCGTTATAGATTTCTAATGCGATCTGTGCGCTTGTTTTCTTCGTAGGCTTAGATGCGCTCGGAATTCCATATAACTCATTGACTTTAGCCTGTACTGCCTGATAGTCATATCCCGCAGCTGCGAGCCTGTTTTGACGGTCAGAGCCATTCCCCCATGCACCGTTCATGACTTCTCTTGCGATTGTCTCAATCGATTTCTTATCGCTAGTCACAGGCTTTGCCACTGGCGCATTGCTTGGTACTTTTACCGTACTGCCGGATGCAGATAATTGAAGGCCTTCTGCAATCCCCTCTGCTACAGATCGGAAGAGCACACGTCTGAACTCCAGTCACCG
>CANBAX010000083.1 GCA_947366645.1 uncultured Clostridia bacterium | reverse complement strand
GATGGCTGAGCGGTCGAAAGCGGCGGTCTTGAAAACCGTTGACCTGAAAGGGTCCTGGGGTTCGAATCCCTATCCTTCCGCCAATTAGACAGAAAGAAGACTTTTTAGAGGTCTTCTTTTTTTATAATAATGTATAGGCACTACTTTGTCGCTTTTTAATTTTAAAAAAAAAGTACTAGTCTTATAAATAGTAAAAATCCTAAGCAAATATATATACAAAATTTTTAAGGCTATGTTATAATTATAAAAATTTTAGAGGAGGCGAAAATGAAAGAACTTTATCTTGATAACACACCTATTGCTTACTATATCGATGACACGGCAAACAAAGACTGGATAGTATTTATTCATGCCGCATTTGTAGACCACAGAATGTTTCAAAAACAGTTCGAGCATTTTATGGGAAAGTATAATTTACTTGCTGTTGATATTTTGGGGCATGGTAAATCAACTAAAACAGGCAAAGGCGACTCTATTGAAAAAATGTCTTTTTGGATAAATCAAATTTTTGAAAAGCACAACATAAAGGCGGCACATTTTGTTGGTGTTTCGCTGGGGGCGGTATTTATACAGGATTTTGCCAACCGATATGACAGCAAAGTTTTATCTCTGGCTTGTTTCGGCGGTTATGACATCAACAATTTTGATATTAGAAAGCAAAATTCTAATTCCAAGAAACAAATGGAAATGATGATGAAGGCGATTTTTTCAATAAAATGGTTTGCAAAAGCAAACAAGAAAATTTCAGCTTATACTTCAGAGGCGCAAGAGGAGTTTTATAATTTAAATATTCAATTTAAGAAAAAATCTTTTAAGTACTTGGCAAAATTAAAAAACCTTGTTAATAAGTTCCCAAATAGGCAATGGCAATATAAATTATTAGTTGGCTGTGGGCAGTATGACTTACCTATGGAAATCGATATTGTCAATGAATGGGCGGAAAGAGAGCATTGTGACAAAGTAATCTTTCAGGGTGCGGGGCACTGCGTAAACATGGACAAGCCAAAAGAATTTAACATTTGTTTAGAAAACTTTTTAAGTTGATTTTATTTAAAGCGAATGGTATAATTTATATATAAGGAGAATTTATGAAGAAGTTAAGATTTTTTAAGTGTAATCATTGTGGAAATATTGTTGTAAGGCTAGTTGACAAAAATGTGCCTGTTTTTTGTTGTGGCGAGAAAATGGAAGAGATTGTCGCGAATTCTATAGAAGCGGCAACTGAGAAACACCTTCCAGTCATTGCTGTAAATAATGGGTTACTTACTGTTTCAGTAGGAAGTGTATTGCACCCAATGGAAGAAGAGCATTTTATTAATTTTATTGCTGTGGAAACCGATAATGGGTATTCTATTAAAACTTTAAATTCTTTCGATAAGCCTGAAGCGAAGTTTTATGTGGGCGAAAGCAAAATTATAAAAGTATATGAATACTGTAATTTACACGGTCTATGGCTTAATGAAATTAAATAAAAAAGGGCGATTTTATTCGCACTTTTTTATTGTTATTATAACAGTTGTTGAATCATATTCCATGGTGGCGGAAAAGCCGTCTACTATATCCGTTTCCCAAAGTATCGCTGCATCTTCAACATCACAAAACAATATGTCTATACTAAATGTTATAGTTGCATAGTTTGTTTCAGTTGTTATCACAAAGTCATCAGCAAGTACCATCGTATCTAAAAGATAATTTTTTACTTCGCATAACGCAAAAGTAAAGTCTACAATTTCTATTTCGTCAGGCGGAGGTACAGGCTTCTCGTCTGGAATTTCTGGAGTTTTGTCTTCCTCATCAGGCATTATAATGGGTGGATATTTATTTGAGTCAGTATTGTCTTCGCTACAACCAGTAAGAAAAATGCCAAAGCAAATACAAAATGATAAGAAAATCTTTAGTAACTTTTTCATATGAATCATTCCTTTGTTTTAATCTTGCTTGGTGATTATAACATTAATATCAATTAAAACAAAATGAAATTAAGGTCAAATTAGAAATTCAATTACTTTTTAGGCTTTTTCTTTTTCATATAATGTGTAGTTACGGCAAAGCTTATTGCCATTACACCTATTAAACTTGGAATTAATATAACAGGAAGCAAATTAATTTGATTATTTTCTAGTTTATTATTTAGTGTTGAGTTGTTATTTTGCTCACCGCCGATAGTCAGTGAATTATCACTTTCATCAATAGTTGTTTTATATAGAGTTGAGTTAATAACCTTTGCTAGTTCTTTCGCGGACTCTTCAACATATGATTTTTCTATTGTGT
This sequence comes from uncultured Clostridia bacterium, assembly GCA_947366645.1. GTDB lineage: Bacteria > Bacillota > Clostridia > Christensenellales > UBA1242 > Caccovivens. Next base: position 1,179 of record CANBAX010000083.1, on the reverse strand, counting down.
GTGTACCCATTTCAAAAAGCAGGGCTTTATTAGACAAGGCCTGATTATAATGTCCTTTACCCCAGTAGATATCATGAAAGAGCCATGGACATTCAACCTCTGCTACACTCATGAGGTAGAGTGCAAACTCTAAGTTCTTTTTAGAGTTAGAATTCGACTGACCAAGCACTATTCGCACCTTACTATGCTCTTTTCCGTTGTACTTAGTCAGATAATATTGTCTACTTGCCCCGTCCCTATGTATATCGAAAATAGCATCAGGACTATCTTTTAAAAGTCTTTGAGCGGTTGCATTACTTCTTGAATAAGCAGTAGAGTTGTGCGGTATATGAAGAGTTTCATCTAAAGTTGCGGTTACATTGTATTTTGCAAGTTCGCTTTTAATTAGTTTCGCAATATCGTGTATTCCACCTTTTCCGTAAACGCTTTCTGTGCCGTCGCCAAGTATATAGCTTTCATCATTATGAGTCATATACATTGCAATTTTTTTTGGCTTTGCTGAAATCTGCTCTAAATTTGACTTCTTTGTAATATTTGGCTTTGGATAAGTTTTTGTATATTTTGCTTTGGCAGTTAAATTAGTATTGTCCACCAAGTATACTTCAAATTCATTAAAATTTTTATCTATAAATTTATCGCCCGTTTCAACATCTTCACGTTCGGTAAGTAAGATATCGTTTTCATCATAAATTTGATAGACGATGCCGATTTCCTCGGCAGAAGTTGGAATTTGGGTTACAGGAAGTAATAGAAATGCTATTAGAAATAATATTATTAATTTTTTCATAGTATTATTATTTTATAAATACGATAAATTATACGAAATTCACATTTAGGAAGTAGTATTTAATAAAAAACTTGCAGACATTTGCAAGTTTTTCATATTTTAAATTGGCGCCCCAGGTAGGATTCGAACCTACGACCTATCGGTTAACAGCCGAGTGCTCCACCACTGAGCTACTGAGGCAAATACAATTAACTTATCCTTAATTGTGCAATTTATAATACCAAATATTTAACTTATTGTCAATAATTTTTGAAACAAATATTCAAAAATTTTCGGTTATACTTAGTACGTTTTCAATTTGGTCGTTTTTATCATTAAGGTCATCAAGATTTTTTTGTTTGTTATTAAGTATGATAGTGGTAATTAGATCGGAAGAGCACACGTCTGAACTC
>CANBAX010000082.1 GCA_947366645.1 uncultured Clostridia bacterium | reverse complement strand
ATTTGAGAGCTTAGATGAATATAAAAAGAATTTAAAGGAAAGACTTTTAAAGGACGCAGAAAATAGGGTAGAACGTGAGTTTGAAAACGCACTTATTGAAGAAGTAGTGTCATTAAGTGCGGTAGAAATTCCTCATTCTATGATTCATGAAGAGGCGCACTATCTCATTCATGACCTTGAGCATAGACTTTCTCATCAAAATATGAAACTTGAAGACTATTTGCGCTACACCAATATGACGCATGATGACCTCCATGAAAAGATGGAAGAAGAAGCCAAGAGGACGGTTAAAACTCGTTTGGTGCTTCAAGCGATAATTGCAAAGAATAATATAACTGTAACTGAAGCCGAACTTGACGCACATCTTTCGAAATGGGCAGAGAGATATAATATGCCGCTTGAGGAAGTTAAAAATACAATTTCCGAGCAAGATAGGGGCTATTTTGAAAATGAAGTTATGATGGAAAAATTAATTTCATACCTTAAAGGCCAAAGCAAATAAAGACAATTTTCGCACTCATAAGAAAGTTGAATAAAAGTAGAATAAATAGGGAGGATATAATATGTTAATACCTATGGTAGTAGACCAAAGCGGAACTGGCGAAAGGTCATACGATATATACTCAAGATTACTTGAAGACCGCATCATCTTTTTAAATGGTGAAATTGATGATAATGTCGCTAATAGTATAGTTGCACAACTCATATACCTTGAAGGCAAAAATCCTGATAAAGATATATTTCTTTATATCAATTCTCCAGGAGGCAGTATAAGTGCGGGACTTGCCATTTACGACACAATGAAATATATCAAATGCGATGTTTCAACCCTGTGTATAGGTCTTGCTGCTTCAATGGGTGCATTTCTTCTTGCTGGAGGAACGAAAGGAAAAAGATTTGCTCTTCCAAACAGCGAAATTCTAATTCATCAACCACTTGGCGGAGCGCAAGGGCAAGCAAGTGATATTCTCATTCATGCTAAGCATATTGAGTTCATAAAAAAGAAGATGAACACAATTCTTAGTGCCAACACTGGCAAACCTTTAAAGGTAGTAGAAAAGGACACCGATAGAGATAACTTTATGACACCAGAAGAAGCAAAAGACTATGGAATAATAGACGAAATATTTGTAACTCGTAAGAAAACAAAATAGGGAGGCGGTATGTTAGATGATGAAACTTGCAGTTGCTCATTCTGTGGCAAGTCACAAAAGAATGCTAAAAAGTTAATCGCCAGCCCAGGTGGCGAGGCATTCATATGTGACGAATGTATAGCAATATGTCGTGATATAATGAGTGATGAGGAGAAGAAATCATCTTTTGAGAAGATAGAACTTCCAACACCTGAGGAAATAAAAGTAAAACTTGATGAATATATCGTAGGGCAGGACGAGGCAAAACGGGTGCTTGCAGTTGCGGTATATAATCACTATAAAAGAATAAATTACAATTTCGCTGAAGAAGCAAAAGATATAGAACTTGAAAAAAGTAATATTCTCATGGTTGGGCCAACAGGCTCAGGTAAAACTCTGCTTGCAAAAACGCTTGCAAAAATTCTTAAAGTACCTTTCGCAACAGCAGACGCTACAACTCTTACCGAGGCTGGTTATGTAGGAGATGATGTTGAAAATATATTGTTGAAACTTATCCAAAACGCAGATTATGATATCGGTAAGGCGGAACGCGGTATTATATATATTGATGAAATAGATAAAATCGCAAAGAAGACACAAAATGTTTCCATAACAAGAGATGTTGCTGGAGAAGGTGTTCAACAAGCATTATTAAAAATCATGGAATCCACCGTGGCAAATGTTCCGCCACAAGGTGGTCGAAAACACCCACATCAAGAGATGATTCAAATTGATACTACAAATATCTTGTTTATCTGTGGTGGTGCCTTTGTAGGTCTTGATAAAATTATAGAAAAGAGGGCAAATGATAATTCGGCACTTGGCTTTAATGCATCTGTAAAGGGTGAAGATGAAAAAATTAGTGCAGAAATCGTCAAAGATGTTCAGCCAAACGACCTTATTAAGTTTGGCCTTATACCAGAGTTTATCGGCCGTCTGCCTGTTGTTGTAGGGCTTGATGACCTTGACGAAAATGCTTTGTCTAAAATTTTAGTGGAGCCAAAAAATTCAATTATAAAACAATATAAATTAATGTTTAAGATAGACGGTATTGATATTGAATTCTCTAAGGACGCTGTAAAAGCTGTGGCTAAAAAAGCAATGGATTTAAAAACTGGTGCAAGAGGGCTGCGTACAATACTAGAAAGTAAAATGAATAAGCTCATGTATGAGGTGCCAAGTAATAAAGATATTTCAAAAATAATTGTCACCGATAAATTTATAGAGCTTGATAATACCGAGCCAGAAATAGTTAAAATTGAGTCCGATAAAAAAGAAGTAGGATAAAATCCTACTTTTTTGATAATTAACATTAATTGATATATGCTCATATATACAAATGGAGGACATATGAGTAGATTTTTTAATATTTATAATAATGGTAACACAGAAAATAGATATCGTACCATTCAAAACACCCGAATTGATATAATTGGGGAACTTGATGCTATAATTCAGTACGATAGCCATCTTCATGAAACCGAAGACCCAAGGGCAAAAGAAACAATTATTGACATAATGGAGGAGGAAAAACTTCATGTCGGTCAACTTTTCGGCCTTCTTTTCAGTCTTGACCCAACAAGTAAAACCCAATTTGAAAAAGGTCTTGAAGAATTTAATAAAACAAAACAGTCGTAACCGACTGTTTTATTATGGTGCGGGCGGTGGGACTTGAACCCACACTCTTTCGAACACGCCCCTTAAACGTGCGCGTCTGCCATTCCGCCACGCCCGCATCTTTTTGAATTTGATACACCTGATGTATGTGCCCGTTTACTTAAACGTGCACGTTTGCCACTGCACCCAAAAACATCGTTTTCGGGGAACCTGGCATACTAGTAGATACTTTTGCATACCTAGTTTTTTAGTGTACTTTGATATTATATAAAAATTTTTTTGTATTGTCAACTGATTTTTAAAAGTTTATTAATATCTTCAGGAAAATCTATTTCAAAATTTAAATTCTTATTTAGGAAAGGGTGGAAAAAAGATAATTTTTTGCAAACAAGGGCGGTATGTGAAATTAAATCGCTGGTCGTGCCATAAATTTCATCGCCAAGAAGGGGGTGCCCAATACTTGATAAATGTACACGTATTTGATGCGTTCTGCCATGCACAAGATTAAGTTTGATAAGAGAGTAGTTTTCAAATTGTTGCAAAGGGGTGATATAAGTTGTGGCAGGTTTCCCATTTGGGGAAATAACTCTTTTTCGCTGGTTAATTCCATTTTCAGTTATAGTTTCAATAGGTGAGTCTACTATCGTTAATTTATCAATAATTCCACTGCAAAGGGCGTAGTAGGTTTTATCAATATCTTTTATTTTATTGCATGCAATTAAACTCTTTGCGAACACTATAATTCCAGCGGTATCTTTATCGAGCCGATTTAAAATTCTAATTATAGAGTTTTCGCCAAGATAGTGTTT
>CANBAX010000081.1 GCA_947366645.1 uncultured Clostridia bacterium | reverse complement strand
ATAAAAGTTAATCTAGATAACTTTTTGACAGGCCTTGGTCAGGAATCTTTAGAGGCAAGAATACAAAAGCTTATAATTCAAAACATTGCACTTGCGACAAATCATAAAGTAATACTTACAGCACCAGATAAACTGCTTGTGGGGCTTGATGATAAAATTGATGAAGGTAATATGTATAGTCTAGTATCTCTTGAAGTCTTAAATGTGGATTTAGGAAGAGATGTAGGTGCGGAAATGGTGGCTAAGGCAGCACAGAGGGATATTGCACTTGCCGGGGTTGAAGCAGAAAAAAGAAAGAATGACGCGTTTATAGCAGAGCAACAAGCAAAAGTTGAAATGCAGGAAATGAAAGCAAATGTTTTATCTGCGGAGGCGGAAGTCCCAAAAGCACTAGCACAAGCCATTCAAGAGGGTAGATTTTCGATTATGGACTATTATAAACTAATGAACTTGCAGGCTGATACAGCAATGAGAAGGTCGGTTTCAGGACGAGATACTGGAGAATAATATGCAGTGGTGGATATATGTGTTGATAGTCCTAGGAGTAGTCGTCTTATTAGCAGGCTTGCTGATTTTAATAAGGGCAAACAATTCCAAGAAGGTAAAATTTAAAATACCAACGGTAGAAAAAGAAGAAAAGCCAGAGCCAATAAAGGAAGAGGTTAAAGTGGAGGAGTTTCCAAATCTTATTTTCGACGAATTTGGTGGACAGGAAGAAAAATTGCTTTCTAGTTTTAAGGAAGCGAAAGAAGAAGAGTATGACCCCTTTGAGTTCGACGATGTCATTAATGAGGAAGATGAGCGACGTTATAGAGAATTTATGAGTCGTCATGAGTCTAAGAGCAGGAAATCTCTTTCAGAAGATGAAGAATTTGAAAAATTTAGAAATGAGCATTGCTATAGTAAATATTTAACCGACCCAGAACTTTTAAATAGACTTGTAAATGTTCCAGAAGAGATGAGACCCATTATTCTGGCAGATTTATTTAAAAGTATAAATTTAGATGATATAAATTCAAAATCAATATAATAAGCCACTAGATGTGGCTTTTATTATGTGATTAATAAAATTTTACTTTCCCGCATAAATTTAGATGTAAGGGAGAGAAAGGTGTTTAACTTTTTTGATGAAATTAAGAAAAGTATAGGGTCACTAGATTCAAATATTTTAAATTCTTATAATTTGATAAATATTTCGGGTAAAATACTGTATGTTGAAGGACATATGGGGCTTACTATGCTTTCTAAAGAGATGATAACTTTCAAGGTAAAGAAGGGACGTGTAATTGTCGAAGGTAACGACCTTGTCATGTACGAACTCACAGAAAACACTATGAAAATTGTAGGAAAAATCTCCAAAGTGGAGGTGGTGTAGTGAAGAAAATTGAAAGTAAAGTAAGATATGAGATAAAAGGATTAAATCAAGAGAGAGCGTTTAATAAACTTACAAAGGAAGTTACAATTTTGACTTTAGAGCGAAAGGACAAGCATGTGTCTGTTTTGGAGGTGTCACCTAAAGACGCTAAAAAAACAAAAAAGTTTTTACGAAATAATAATTTTGAAATCTTAAGTGAAAAGTCACAAGGACCATATCTTTGGCGAAAAAGATTTTTGTCTTGCTATGGACTAATTGCAGGCCTTGTGTTAACTGTCGCCTGTTATATCGCACAAACCAATATAATCTGGCAGATACGTGTTTATGGAAATGAAAAACTTCCGACAAATGAAATTACGGCATTTATACAAGAGAATATGAAAAGTAGATTTATTTCTAATTTTAATACTAAGCAAATGGAGATAAAACTTAAAGACAATTTTGACCGTATAAGTTCTGTCAGTGTAGCAATTATAGGGCAAAGCGTAGTAGTAAATGTACATGAAAGTCTTTTACCTGATGAAATGACAACAATTTATCAGCCGTTAGTCAGCGAATATGACTGTATGATAACAAGTATTGAACTTATTCAAGGTACACTTTCAGTGAAAGAAGGTCAGGTTATTCGCAAAGGGCAGGAACTAGTTAAGCCATATATAATAGATTCACAGGGGCAGAAGCGCGATGTAAAACCAATGGCAAAAATTGAAGCAGATGTATGGATAAGTGGACAAAGTGAACATAAAGAAAGTTATTATAAACGCTATCGCACAGGCAAAAAAGTGGAACAAAGCAACATCTCACTTTTTGGGCTAGTCATATATTCAAATAATGCAGAAATGAAATTCAGTGAATATGAACTTGTCGAGCAAAGCCAAAATTTAAATAAAAACTTGCTTCTTCCTTTTAAGATAAATAAAAAAATATACTACGAAACAAAGACGGAATTGATAGAAAAATCATTCAGCGAAGTTGAAAAAGAAAAAACTCTTGAGGCAAAGGAAAAAGCCTTGCATTCTATTGAAGAATGTGAGATAATAAAAGCAGAAAATGTTACGATTAAAGGTGGTGCAGGGGTGTATTTGGTGACTTATACTATAACTGTCAGTCGTGAAATAGGAGGGGTATGAAAATCTGTTTTAACAAGGTGCCAATGATACTTAAAGGACATTTTAAAAAACTTGCTAATTTGGTAATGGAGTGTACAGGTAATTCTAAAAATGATATTATCCTTGGTCTTACATTCATAAGTGGAGAGGGTATGCAAATGCTTAATAGGGAGAAAAGAGGGGTTGACAAAGTTACTGATGTCCTCTCTTTTCCACTTTTAGATATTCATGAAGGAGAGAAGGTGGCAGAGTTTGAATCTGAACGACTTCCAATTAATATGCTGCCATTAGGAGATATCGTTATATGTAAAGCAAAGGCACATGCTCAAGCAAAGGAATATAACCATACTTATAAAAGGGAGGTTTCCTTTTTGTTTGTGCATGGTCTTTTACATCTTCTTGGTTATGACCATATGGAAAAAGAGGAGGAAACCAGAATGATGAATCTCACAGAAAATATACTATTAAATGTTGGTTTGGGGAGAAAAGATGATTAAATGTGGATATGTAGCAATAATAGGTCGTGCTAATGCTGGAAAAAGCACGCTTGTTAATACCCTAGTTGGGGAAAAGGTGGCTATTGTTTCAGCCAAACCACAAACTACGCGGGACAATATCATAGGTATTATGAATGGCGAAGGTTATCAAGTTGTGCTTGTAGATACCCCAGGTGTGCATCACAGTAAGAATAAACTTGATAAATATATGATGAAGAACGTTCGTTCGGCGATAAACGGAGTAGACTTAATTTTATACTTAATTGATGGTAGTAAGACTATAGATGAGCAGGAACGTGAGTACATAGAAAAACTTAAGTCACAAGAAACGCCATTAATACTTGTAAAAACCAAAGCAGATAGGAAAGAGGTATGCGAGTTAGAAACAGATATCAAGGTTTCAGCATTCCTAGGTAAGGGAATTGAGCATCTTAAAGAAAGTATAATATCTTCGCTACCTTTAAGAAAGGACTATTTATATGCCCCTGACTATTATACCGACAAAAGTGTAAAGTTTCTTATATCGGAAGAAATAAGAGAAGAATGCCTTAATCTTTTTAAGCAGGAAGTGCCACATGGAATTGCCATCGAGATAACGCGATTTGATGAAAAAAAAGATATTACAATAATTGAAGCGGATATAGTTTGCGAAGCGGAAAGACATAAAGGAATAATAATTGGCCAAAATGGCAAAAACTTAAAACTAATAGGACAAAAAGCGAGAGAGTTTGCAGAAAGATTACTCGCACAAAAGGTTTTGTTAAAACTCTTTGTGAGGGTGGATTG
>CANBAX010000080.1 GCA_947366645.1 uncultured Clostridia bacterium | reverse complement strand
TATACTAAAATCAAATGATATTACTGAAATAAGTGAAAAAGAAATCCCAGACAATATAATAAAGGGTGCGATAATTATAATACTAGAAGGGGAAAGTAGGTTTATAGCAGTTGACCTATTAAAGTACCCATCTCGAACGCCAAGTGAGCCACCAACATCTCCAGTAATAATGGGTCCACGCGAGGGTTTTACCGAAGATTTAAAGACAAATATGTCCTTAATGAGAAGAAGACTTGCCTCAAAAGACCTTGTGATGAAACAATTAAAAATCGGCAGTTATTCAAACACAAAGGTGGTGATTACATATCTTCATGGTATAGCCGACGAAAAGATGGTTAAAAAAGTAGAACAGAGATTAAAAGATATAGATATTGATGGAATTATTGATTCCTATTATCTAGTAGGTTTTTTACAAGAGGACGAAAACTCAATGTTTCGTCAGGTGGGTATGGCGGAAAAACCAGATATTGTCGCGTCAAAATTATTAGAAGGCAAGGTTGGAATAATCGTAGATAATTCGCCAATAGTGCTTACAGTTCCGTTTATTTTGTTTGAGGACCTACAAAATAGTAACGATTATTATACAAATCATCATTATTCAAGTTTTATTCGTGCTATCCGGCTTATAGGTATTATAATGGCGATAATTTCATCTGGGCTATATCTTGCCTTGCAACTTTATCATTACAATATTTTGCCACTAAATTTCCTTATAACAATAGCGGACACAACACAAGGCTTGCCCTTCACTCCGTTTATAGAAATAGTGTTTATATTTTTCTTATTTCAAATTTTATATGAAGTTAGTTTACGTCTTCCAAGTTACCTCGGGCTTGCCACCTCGGTTGTGGGTGCCTTAATTTTAGGTGATACAGGTGTAAAAGCGGGTCTTATTTCGCCACCAGGGGTGATTATTGTCGCAGTATCAAAGATAGCATTATATTTGGTGCCACAACAGTCCTCACAAGTCACGCTTTTACAGGTGATATTCATTATTCTTGGTGGCTCACTCGGAATGCTTGGTGTTGTAGGTGGACTTGTGTATTTTACTAACTACCTAAATAAAATAGATAGTTATGGCTCGCCCTATCTTGCTCCTTATAGTCCAAGAATAGTAAATGACCTTCAAGACGGAGTGTTTAAGGAAAATATCGCAGATATACATTTAAGACCGGAGTCCTTTCATAATAAGAATAAAGTGAGGCTGAGATGAAAAATACAACTATTAGTGCAAGACAAGCGGGAATGCTTTGTGCGGTATTAGTGCTTGCAAATAAAATATTTTTACTACCGTCACTTATTTATGAAGGTGCAAAATCGGACGGATTTTTTGTGGCACTAATGCTTTTCATAGTTGATTTATTTGTTCTTGCTACGTTTTTTATGCTTAAATCCAAATATCCCAATAATACTCTTAATTTCATACTAGAAAAACATATCGGAAAGTTTTTTTCAAAGTTAATCTACATTGTTTTAATGTTTTTCTTCCTATTTAAAGTGCTTTTAACTTATTCAGTTGTATATGCCTATTTAAAAGGTCAGGTGTATCAAGATGAGTTCGCATTACTAGCGCTCATAAGTGTAATTCCGGTTGTGAATCATGCGGTTGTGACTGGATTACGCTCATTTTCACGCACAATAGAATTATATTTCTACGCTATAAGTGCGGGCGTTTTAATCTGCCTTGCGGTGGCACTTGTCAATAATCAAGGAATGCCATATTTTTTCAATACACCAGTGCCAGACTTCTTTAATTCGGCGTTTAAGCATATCTTCACTTTTGGCGATTATATATTTCTCTTTTTGATAATCGATAAGATTAAAATGGAAAAGAAAGAGGGAAAAGAGATTTTAAAATTTGCTGGACTAGGAATATTTTTTGTGCTTTCAATATTTTTCCTCTTTTATTCCATCTATCAAATCACAGCTTTTATGCATAATAACGCTCTTACCGATATACTTTCTGCTTCAAATCAGTCAAATTCAGTGGGTAGGCTTGATGTTATCGCTATGTTAACAATAATGTTTCTAAGTTATTTTCAACTTTCCATATTTGCATTCGGTTTTAGTGAGGCCTTTTGTAATGTCTTTCATAAATTAAATCGTGCGTATAGCGTAGCGGTATTTGATGTTATATTTTTAATAGTTTATGTAATTTTAGTTGGAAGGTATGAAAATATGTTGCTTTATACTAGAAGCTGGCTTCCATATTTGGCACTTGTAACAAACTATCTTATTCCACTTATGATATTTTTCATGGCATTGCCTAAAAAGAAAGGGGTGAAATATGAAAAAAATTATTAAAAGATTCAAAAAAAATCCAATGCTGCTTGTGTTTTTAGTAATTTTAGCATTTTTTGCACCCTTTGCTTTATTTTCACCAGGGGAAAGTACAAGATGTTCTATAGTCACAGCGGTAGGTGTAGATAAACTTGGCGAGGAATATGAGGTCTCACTCTTAACGTTTATTCCCACCGCAAATCAAACCTACCTTGAAACCAATTCGGTAGTGACGGGCAAAGGTAAATCGGTGGCGGAAGCAATATCAAATGCGGGTTTAACACTTGGTAAAAAAGTTTGCCTTTCTCATGCCAAGACAACAGTTATAAGTACACAACTTATGGAAGATGACATAGCAAAAGATATAGATTATCTTGGTCGTGTAGCATCACTTTCAGAAAATACTATTTTAATTTGCACCGATAATCCTGCAAAGGAGTTTTTGCTTGCCGCACAAACTCTCGAAAAGGATATAGGTCTTAAACTTGAAGAACTTATATCCTATAACGTAGATAATGTTTATGTTACAGACACCTCGGTTGAAGCCTTTTTCAAAGGTTATTACAGTCAAACAGGCTCTTCAATTATAGGTTATTTAAAACTTGCCTCAGGTGATGGAGAGGAAAAAAGTCAAGCTGACTCCAGCCAAGGTGGAAATCAAAGCGGCGGTGGACAGAGTGGCGGCAACCAAAATTCAGGTGGCCAAGGCGAAGAAAGTGGTGGTGAAAGCGGAATAGATGCCCAAGATGAAGTTTCTGGTTATAGCTCATCACAAGCTGGCTCGGGTGGCTCTTCAGGCTCAAGCTCCCAAAGTGGTAATTCAGATAAAAAGGTATTAAATAGTGGGGAAGTAGTACTAATTAAAAACGGAATAATGGTTGATAAACTAAGTGCTGAGCAATTACACGGAATAAATATAATAAATAGTAATGCGATAAATAGAACTATAACTATCGAAAATGTCACCGACGAAAGTTATCAAGATGCCATGCTTACATATACTGTAAAGAATAAAAGAGTGAAGATAACAACTAAATTTGAAAATGGACACCCAATATTTAGGGTAGATGTTATTCTTGGACTTGAACTTGTAGAGGGAAAGGAAGGGGAAACAAATATTCGTACAAATACAGAGTTAAGTGATATTTCAGAAGAAGTTGCAGGAAAGGTGGAGCAGTTTTTAAAAAGTCGCTTTCAAAATACACTAAAAGTGCTAAGGAAGAATAAAACAGATGTTATAGGTGTTACGCAAAAGTTTGAAAGGGAGAATAAAAAAGAATTTAGAAAGTTTTTAAGAAGCCTTGATGACCCCGACGATTTTTTAAACTTTATGAATTTTGAACTTGTAATTAAGGTGCAACCTGACTAGTAAAATTCAAAAAAACAATTTTAATGACATAAAATTTTGCAAAAGCCCTATTGATTTGTTGTTTTAAAAAATTATTTATGTTAAAATAGCAAGTAAAGAAAAAATAAGGAGGCTTTTGTTTTGGAAGAAAATAAATCTAAGTTTAAATTTTCTTATTTAATATTGCTAGTGGCAATAGTGTTATTATTGTGTTTAATATTCACAAATAATGGCTCTAAGGGAG
>CANBAX010000079.1 GCA_947366645.1 uncultured Clostridia bacterium | reverse complement strand
CTTTAAATCGGTGGACTCGGCAAGCCTTATTATTTCCTTAATCTTTCTTTCTTTATTATCAGATTTTTTTGCACAAATTACTATTACGATGCAATTTTCTTGTTCTGATACAGTTGAATAACCACGTTTTTCTTTCATGGCTATAGTTTAACATAGTTTAACCTTACAAACAAAGCATTTTGTTAACTTAACGCAATAATAGTTCCGTCACTCACGCTGAAAATACAGTTATATACTTTCTCATCTCTGCCAACCAAAGTGAAACACCAAAACAGTTCGTTAAACTCTTTTGTTTCTTTGCCCAGCACTCTTAGATAACATTCTGCCTCAAACCTTCCTTTAGAATAGCCTTTTATTTGTGATTTTAATTGTTCTTTTCCTATTTCTAACGCTTTTTCTTGGTCAATACCAAATTCTTTACCTTTATTTGTGAATTCTATTGTTTTATCCCCATAACTAAGCGACAATTTATCTTCGGCATTCAGTTTTCGCTCTAAATCAAACATATATGTTCCGCCCACCATTTCAAGTAGAATATTATGTTTTTCTTCATTTATCTTTATGACAGCACTTAAACGCATATTTTCATATTGTGTTGAAATGTTAAGACAAAGCAATGCAAAATCGCATTTATTTTGACTGTAGCCATCTTTTACATACGGCTCCTCTCTTTTTCCGACGCTTATACTTGCATAGTCGCCATCTTTATCCCCTACAAAATATAAGTCAGTAATCTCCGACATATTTTCTTTTACATAATCATGATTACCACAGCCGCAAATTATTAGTGGCAGAAACATTAATGCTATTAAAACCTTTTTCATACTTTCACCTCAAACTATAAATATGTACCTTTTATAAAAAAAAGACAAAAAATCAGGCTTTTGCCTGATTTTTCTATCCTTGTTCCTGCTCTTCAGCAAATTTTTTGCGAGTAGACTCTCCCCCTCTCAAATGTTTTTCCGCAAAGTTTTCGTCTAAAATCTTTTTTGTTTGATAAAAAAGAGCTGGGTCTATCTTTTTTAACCTTTTGGATACATCATTGTGTATTGTACTTTTACTATATCCAAATTCTTTTGCTGTTTCTCTTATTGTTTCATGCGTTTCCGTAATATGAGTCGCAACATTACGCACACGTTCAACCAAATAATCTCTCACAAGTATTACCTCCACGATAATAACTTATGAGAGATTATTTACCTTTATGTCTAATCTTGTAATTTATAGTCGAATCGATTACTTTTTATTTGAATCTATCAACTTTACAATAGCAGGTACGGTCTTTATAGCGTCCACTTGGTCGTCTGGAATGCTTAAACCAAATTCATCTTCCAGCGTCATAAGCATTTCTACAACATCAAGTGAGTCTGCGCCCAAATCATCAACAACATTTGCATCATCTGCAATGTCGTCTGTTGAGATACAAAGTTGCTCTGCTATTAATTTTTTAACCTTTTCTAATGTGCTCATATAGTCCTCCAACTGAATACCATTATAACTTATTTCTTTTTATAAAGTCAACAAATTTTACGAAAATAAAAAATGAACTTAAAGTTCATTTATTTATTCTGTAAATCTAAATAGTTGTTTGGATCTACTTCTTCACCATTGAGGGTCATATAAAAATGTAGGTGTTGCTTTAAATCTGTTTCCGCTGACGCTGATAAACCTGTAGTGCCAAGTTGGTCGCCTGACTTTACACTATCGCCAACTTTAACGAGTGCATCTTTATCTAGAGAACAATAGTAACTTACAAGCCCATCTTTATGAGTGACTTCCACCATGTTACCAATAAGATAATCATATTCTACCTTTGTCACTGTTCCGTCCATAATGCTATAGACTTTATTGCTTTCGCTTGTCATATCTATTGCAAGATGAGCCTCCCATTGATTTAATGTAGTGTTCTCTTGTAAAGCGGTAGATGAGAAATCTTTAACTATTGTTGGTGTATCCATTGGAAGGGATACTTTTACATTGTTTCCTCCAACATCTACTACATCTCTATTTGAGTTTACGATAGCTGTAATTGCAAATGTGAGAGTAACTGCAAGTACAACTACACCAACACCAATGTAAACACCAAACCTTTTAAAGAACTCCACAAATCTGTTGTTTTTCTTTATATTCATAGACCTTTTAACCTCCTACCCCGTTTATTGACATCATTGATAAGATTTATACACAAAATTTATCAATATTTTTTATATTCACACTTTAACTTAAAATCCGGTAAGTATCATAGGAAGCCCTACGATAATATAGTCTTCGGTAAATGCGACTTGAGCATTATACTTTTTTCCGTCTACATATCGAAAATCGCTGTATTTACTTGTATATCCATTCATAATAATTGTGTTTCCTACAAAGTACTCGTCCGAGGAATAATCAAAGAAATAATTTAATAACGCTTTTTTGTCGCAAGTTTTATTAAAATACAATACATAACCTTTTGTATTATTGAGTTTTATCTCTTTCGCCTTATCCGCACTTACGGTAATATAGACATCATTTCCACTTACTACGGCGTTTTCTTCATTCGCGTAGGATAAATCTGTGACAAAACATACTTTATCAAGTCCGTCAAGATTAATTTCATTTCCTTTTAGCCCGATAATTACACCAAAACCTAACAAAGTTATAACAATAAAAGCAACAATTCTTTTCATAAAGGAATTGTTGCCTTAAATAAACTATGTAAAATTTAACTTATAAAATTTTTTGACGATTTTAAACGAAAAGGAAATATGCGGACACTGCCATTCCGATAAAAGATAACACCGCACCTAAGATTAACAAGGTAAGTCTTAGTGATGAGTTTAATCCTTTCCCCTTGTCTTGCGTAACAGAACTTTCTACTTTTATAGGTGTGCTTTGCGAAACAGTATTGTCATTATCAAGCGGATATTGTGGTGGCCTTGGCGGAATGTTAGGTCTTGGTGGTGGAGGTGGTGGCACACGCCTAATATTGTTTTCCATACTTTCTCCTTAATTTAACTATTTAAATTATAAATTAATGGTTTTATTATGTCAAACATTTTTAGCCGGATTAAAACCCCAAAGCCCTTCAACATCAGCATTTCCATCTAGCCCCTCTACTGCAACAGTCATGATATAATTTCTATCACCACGAAGATGACTGCCTTCCCCTATTACAAGTGCCGAGCAAAGTCCAATTTTCCCCTGCGAGATTAGTTTTTCATTAAAATAGTAATACCCATCATCGGCTTTTGTCCAATTACTAGATGTTATAAACTGCATATCTGCTATAGCGTTATCCGACATAAAAACATAAACCTTTGCCCTTATATATAACTCTCCTTCAGTTTCTGAATTTTTTATTCCAACTATCTGTGAAAGTTTTTCACCCTCTAAAAAACCGCCCGAAAATGTGAATGACGCTGTTGATGACTCATTCTTTTTTACACTTATTTCTATATTATTTCCTAACTCTAAATCAGTTTGCTGAGTATTGCTTGAGGAAAAATACCAACCAGAAATTCCCAAATATATAGAAACCCCAAGCAATATTACAAGGGATACACAAGCAAAAAGCCAACCGTAAAAAGCATTATTTTTTTTCATAATAACCTCTTTACTTAGGTTGGCTTTTATTATATTTTTTATTCCTTAAAATCTTTGCGACTGAGCCTTTCTTCGCTTATTTCGCTCGTTTCTAAATCTATTTATCTGCTCCTGCTTGAATATACGACTTTCTTCCTCAAGTTGCTCCTTGCGTTTTTGCCATTTATATTTTCTGTTACCGAAACTGAAATCATAAATTGATACCGCTCCACCTAGTATTAGGAAGATATAATAAGTCATTAATCTCCATAACAACAATGCCCATACAACCGCACCTCCGCCAACACTTGCAAAGGCTGTTGTAAACATGACTTTAAAGGAAATTTCATTCATACCTGAGCCGCCTGGGAGTGGGAAGCAACCTGATGCGAGTTCAACCATTATACCCATTACAAA
>CANBAX010000078.1 GCA_947366645.1 uncultured Clostridia bacterium | reverse complement strand
GCATTGGACTCTGACTCCAACATTGCGTAGGTTCGAATCCTACCACCCCAGCCAAGCGAAAAAAACTGCGTTTAGGCGGGCTTACCTTTGGCAAGACACAACCTTGTAAAAATTCAATAATAGCACCTCAACATATGGCCTACTAGCTCAGTTGGTAGAGCACTTGACTTTTAATCAAGGGGTCCCGGGTTCGAGCCCCGGGTAGACCACCATGGGGTGTCGCCAAGCGGTAAGGCACAAGATTTTGATTCTTGCATGCGTAGGTTCAAATCCTGCCACCCCAGCCAGATAAAAAAGACGATGATTGTATCGTCTTTTTTATTAGAAAATTATTTGACAAGCTTTAACCATTATGTAATAATAGGTTAGGAGAAAGTTAATGAAAAATATAATAAAACATGAGCAGCTTGGTGAAATAGTCTATGAAGAAAGTTTTTGGACAGGAAAGAAAAATATAACTATTAATGGAAAAACTGCAGAAAAGCTATCAAAGACAGAGTTTCGCACCGAAAGCGGTGAAAAAATTTCAGTAGTAGGTAACTTTTTGGCTGGTACAAAGGCGACTATTGGAAGTAGGGCTATTGAGCTTACACCTAAAATAAAGTGGTATGAGTATATACTTGCAGTTTTACCATTTGTTTTGATAATGATTTGGGGAAATATTGTTGCACTTTGCAAAATTGTCCCTATTGTCGGTGGAGCAATAGGCGGTCTTATAAGTGGTATTTTCTCAATGCTAAATTTATTTGTAATTAAGCGTGTTAGACAAGTATGGTTGAAAATTTTAATTACAGTTGTTGCACTTGGTTTAACTTTTCTTGCTTGTTATTTGGTGGCACTTGCGATTTTAAGTGTTGCCGCTTAAAAAATGCTGGAATTATTCCAGTGTTTTTTATTTGTAAATAGGACGGTTATAAAATAAGAAAAAAATCTTTGAATATCAATTTTAAGAAAAATCAACTTATAACAATACTGGCAAGCGAAAGCGAAATGAGTTATGTGACTGAAATTTTAAGAGGCGAAATATAAAATAGACAAAATTCCTCTTTACAAATGTGGTTTTTTATGATATAATCGTGTAGAAATTAAAAATTGAGGTGAAGTGTTATGATGATTGAACCATCTATTGATGTACTTGTAAGCAAAACTGGCGGAAACAGATATGTACTTTGCAGTGTTGTTTCTAAGCGCGCAAAGGAAATTGAAAGCGTAAGAAGGCTTGAACTTGCTGACCAAGATAAGAAGGCAATCAGTATCGCTTGTGAAGAGATTGCAAGTGGCAAGGTAAAACCAAGTGCTTTTTAATGACAAAAGTAAAATAATGTGGTAAAATCTATTGTGTAAGCAATAGATTTTTTTAAAGGGGAAAAAGTGTACGCAGAAGTAATAATAGACCAAGATGCTAAAGCGCTCGACAAAGTTTTTGAATATATTGTGCCGGAGGAATTGCCTGCACGCGTTGGTATGCGCGTTATTGTGCCATTTGGGGCGAGATATATCCAAGGCTTTATTATTGCCCTAAAAGAAAATTGTAATTACGACGTGAAAAAATTAAAACCTATTAAATCTCTTGTTGAGGATTTCTCGGCAATAAAACCTGAGATGCTTTCGCTGATGAGGTTTATGGCGGAAAAAAATCATTTAAAACTTGCCTCAATTCTAAGGCTATTTTTGCCTAGTGAAATGAGAGAGGGCAAGGTGAAAGAACTGTTTGTAACGCGTTACTCACTAAACTTAAAGGCAGACATACAATTATCGAAATCGGCAAAAAAACAGCAGGAGGCAGTGGAATATCTGAAAGAAAAAACTTCCGCTACTTCAAGTGAACTTTGCACGCTTTTTGGAGCAGGCGCAGTGAAGGCACTTTTTGAAAAAGGGTACATTTTAAAAGAAAGGGAGCAGGTAATACGCAGCCCACTTAGCGGCAAGCAGGATTTAAAAAATGTTAAACTTAATGTCATGCAGGAAAAGGCGATTAGCACAATTTGTGAAAACAAAACTTATCTACTTCATGGAGTAACGGGGAGCGGAAAAACTGAAGTGTATATGCACCTTATTGAAAAGGAACTGTCGAAAGGCAAAAGTGCAATTATGCTTGTGCCAGAAATTTCGCTTACACCTCAAATAATGTCTAACTTTAAGGCTAGATTTGGGGAAAAAGTGGCTCTTCTTCACAGCGGGCTATCGGCGGGTGAGCGATTTGACGAGTGGAAAAGGCTTTTTTCGGGTGAGGCCACAATTGCCATTGGAGCGAGGTCGGCGATTTTTGCACCTCTTGACAATGTTGGAATAATCATAATAGACGAAGAGCATGAGCAAAGTTACATTTCCGAGTCTAATCCTAGATATGACACCCATGACATAGCGGAATTTAGAGCGAGATTCAACTCTTGTCCCTTGCTTCTTGGTAGTGCTACGCCCAGTGTGGAAAGTTATGAAAAGGCAAAACAAGGTGAGTATATCTTAATCGAGCTGCCGGTGCGTGCAAACGGAAAGGAAATGCCAAAGATACAAATTGTTGATATGATAAATGAATTAAGGGCGGGAAACAGTGGTATATTTTCCTCTCAGCTTGTTAGCGACCTTGCAAGTGTAATTAACAGAAAAAAGCAAGCAATGATTTTTATCAATAGGCGAGGGTACGCCTCTTTTATGAGGTGTCGCGAGTGCGGATACATTGCAAAATGTAGCGACTGCGATGTCAGCCTTGTATATCACAGAGAGGATAATCGTCTTAAATGTCATTACTGTGGCAAGCAGTTTAAAGTGCTGGAAAAATGTCCACAATGCGGTAGTGAAAACATTAAACAGGGTGCGGTAGGCACTGAAAAGGTGGTGCAGGAGATTAAAACAATTTTTCCTGATGTGAAAATTCTTAGAATGGACAATGACACCACCTCCACCAAAAATGCACATCAGAAAATTCTTGACGAATTTAAAAACACGCTGCCTTGTATTTTAGTTGGCACACAGATGATAGCGAAGGGGCATGACTTTGAAAACGTTGTGCTTGTGGGAATTGTTGATGCCGACCAAAGTCTTTATCAAACAGACTATCGCAGCACCGAGCGTACCTTCGGGCTTATTACGCAGGTGTCGGGGCGTGCGGGCAGAAGTCAAGAGGAAGGTAAAGTTGTACTTCAAACCTATGCACCGCGGCATTATGTTTACAAGTTTGCTTCCAATTATGATTACAAGGGGTTCTTTAAAAAAGAGGAGAATATACGCGAGGTGGCAACTTTTCCACCTTTTTCACGGATTATACGGGTACTTTTTGCTGATACTGATGAAAATTATGTACGCGACCTCTTGAAATCGTGTTATAATAATGCTATAAAATTAAAGGAAAAATATCCAGACGAGATTATCTATATGGACGCAATGAAATCGCCTATCAAGCGTATGCAGAATAAATTTCGCTATCAAATCCTTATGCGGGTAAGACTTGCCCATGCAGATGAGATAGAGAAAGATTTATTTGAAATTGTGGACAAGGCGTCAAAAAACAGCGTTTTCTTTGAGATTAATCCGCAAAATTTAAGTTAGGAGAGAGTATGGCTATAAGAAAGGTTATAGGAAAAGATGAAGAGTTAATTCGAAAAAAGAGTAAGCCGGTGAGGGATTTTGACGAAAACCTTGACCAGCTTCTTGACGATATGTGGGAAACCATGTACGCTTTTGACGGAATGGGACTTGCTGCTGTGCAGGTGGGAGTGTTGCGCCGCGCTTTTATCATTGATGTAAACGGAAAAAAAATTGAGTTTATTAATCCGGAGATTTACTATACCGAAGGAGAGTGGGTGGAGGAAGAAGGCTGCCTTAGCGTTGGGAAATTTCATGGCAAAGTAAAAAGGCCATACAAGATTAAAGTGAAAGCGGTAGACCGATATGGCGACATTTTTAAGCTTGAATGCGAGGGCTGGACAGCCAAGTGCATATGTCATGAATGTGACCACCTTGACGGCATATTATTCACAGACAAATTGGAGAAGAAGTAATGAAGATTTTGTTTTTAGGTACCCCTCATTT
>CANBAX010000077.1 GCA_947366645.1 uncultured Clostridia bacterium | reverse complement strand
CTATATTGTAGGCGGTTTTGTAAGGAATAGTTTGCTTGGCATTGACCTTGTTGATGTCGACTTATGTAGTAGCCTTACCCTTGACAAACTGGCAAAACTTTTGGAAGGTACGGCTTATTGATTTAAAGTAAAAAGTAAAACACTTGGCACAGGTGTTATCACTATTGATGATGAATGCTACGAATACTCAGTTTTTAGAAGGGAATACTATGGAGAAAATGGTGAACATTCACCTGAAAAGGTTGAATTTATTACGGATATTCAAGAAGACGCCAAACGAAGAGATTTTACTATTAACTCTATTTACTATGATATAAACAAAGATGAAATAATTGATTTTTATCACGGCGTAGAAGATATTAAGAATAAAACGCTTAGAACTGTGGAAAATCCTGAATTTGTACTTTCAAAAGATGGTGCTAGGATACTTAGACTTTTTAGATTTCAATGCGAACTTGGTTTTAAAATTGAAAAAGATACCCTTGCCACCGCCCTTAAATATGCGAGCAATGTTAAAGCGATATCCAATGAACGAAGAACCAATGAGATGAATAAAATTATCAATAGTTCCACCCGTTACTCAAATTCAAAGCCAAATGCTTTTATGAGGGCTTTTAAACTTTTTAATCATTATCAGGTTTGGCCAAGTTTTGGACTTGACACCCCTAAAGTAAAATTCAATATGATTAAAAAGGTGGAACAAAAAGCCTATGGCCTTTTAATAGATATAATTGATACTGTGAACCCAATAAGCGTTTCTTACTATCTTGAAAGACTACTTTCGGACTTGGGACTATCAAAAAAGGCATTGGCACTTTCCATCAATATTCTTTCAGGTTATTATGCCGCACTCAACAAAGAAAGCAACAAACCTTATTTCTTTAAATATTTTGATAACTTCCCTATTATTTGCCAGCTTATAAACAAGAAATCTAAATTGCTGGCTATGAAATATGAATTTTTCTATAAATACATTATAAGCCACAAACTTGTGATAAGTACAAAGGATTTACAAATTACCGGCGACGACATCAAAAAGCACTACCCTGAAGTTAATCCTAAAAGATATAAGGCAATACTTGAAAGTTTACTAAGTGATGTCTTTGACTGCAAACTTATGAATAATAAAAAAGAACTTATCGCAGCTGTTAATCAAAAACTTAAATATTTATAATAAAAAAACGGGACAACCCGTTTTTTTATTTGTAATTTTCTATATTCTCAAAGATAGGATATGTGTTTGCATTTACTGAAATTGTAGTAACGCTTTTCCTTTTTTGACCATTTTGAGAGGTAAGATTACCGTCTATTGCAAAGTAAAAGGTCACTTCCTTAACGCCATTATCATTACTAAATGCAAAGTATACTGTATCGTAGGTTATCTTATTACTTGTAAAGAATTTACTATATTCATAAGCTGACCCGTCATGCCTATATAACGTTTGAGGAGCATTATAGTAAAGTTTTACGTAATTTGCACCCAAGCGACTATTTAGTGAAGAAGTTGTTTCAATAAATTCGTTTGCAGTTTCATTTATAGTATAATTTCCAAAATTGCCACTAAATAATGCTGAAAGAGTATTTATACTAAAGGCATTTTTATATGAGGTTACAAAATCGTCATAATTTTCACTTTCAGAGTTTAAGTGTATTGACCCACTTGTAATTTGGTCTGTTATAATTGTGATTTCATCTGCATCTTTTATAAAATGTGGCTTTAGATTTATATTCACGCAGGACATTATTATCACAGCAAGTGCGAGTGCAAAAGTCACCGCCATAATTGTGATAATTCCTATCTTTTTTCTTTTAATTCTTAGGCGAAGGTACTCATCGTCAATATTCCTTGTATCTACATTCTCCATGTCTATTCCCCTTTACCGTCATCTTTCTTTGTTTTAGCGCGTTTTGGTTTTTGAGGCTCTTCCTCTTTCTTTTTATTTGCCACCTTTTTTACTGACTTCTTCTCTTCAGTTTTCTTTTCTATGGCTGGTTTCTTTTCACTAACCACTGGTTGTTTTTTAACCTCAGCCTCAGGAGTCTTATATTTTTCAAAATCCTGCTTTATTGCCTCATACTCCTCATTTGTTATGATGCCACTTGCAAGAAGTTTTTCCCCTTCCTTTACCTTTCTTTCATAACTTAGAAGAAGTTCTTTCTCTTCACGCTCTTTTTGTAGTTTTGCTTCCTTTTCACGCTGCTCTTTATCACGCTTTTCCATTAATTGTTGAATTTCATCACTTGACTTACCTTCCATAAGCATATCAACTTCTTCTTTATTAATGGTTTCTCTCGCGAATAAAAGTTTTACCATTTCATGCAATAAATTTACATTATCGCTTAAGATTTTCTTTGCGCGTTTATAGTTGTACTCAAGTATACCCCGTATTTCATCGTCTGCTTCAGCGGCAAGTTTCTCGGAAAACTCATTTTTTGTTTGATAATCTCTACCGATAAACACCTGCTGACTTGAGTCTAGGGAAAGAAATCCTATGTTTTTACTCATACCATAGCGATAAATCATGTCATGCGCTATCTTAGTTGCTTGGTTGATGTCACCCACCGCACCGGTAGTAATATCTTTAAAGATTAACTCTTCTGCAATTCGTCCGCCCATGCACATTGCAATTTCGTCCATAAGGTAGTTGTAACTTCTATATGAGTTATCATTTTCAGGACGCTGCATTGTGTATCCGCCAGCCATTCCTCTTGGAATAATGGATACTTCTTGAATTTCGTCACAATACTGAAGTTTCTTACCAAGTATTGCATGACCTGATTCATGATATGCGGTAATCTTTCTATCTTTTTCTGTAATAAGTCTACTTTTCTTTTGTGGACCCATAGTAACCTTATTAATACCCTCTGTAATATCAGACATATTTATTTTAGGTCTATTAGCCCTTGCCGCAAGTATAGCAGCTTCATTAAGCATATTCTCAATATCAGCACCTGTAAAGCCCACCGTGATTTTGGCAAGTGTTTTAAAATCTACACCCTCATCAAGTGGTTTGTTTTTAGAGTGAATTTTAATAATTCCCTCTCTTCCCTTTACATCTGGTACATTTACATAAATCTGTCTATCAAATCTGCCTGGACGCATAAGTGCTGGGTCTAGTACATCGCTTCTGTTGGTAGCCGCAAGAACTATAATCCCTTCGTTTGGCTCAAAGCCGTCCATTTCTACAAGAAGTTGATTAAGTGTTTGTTCTCTTTCATCATTTCCGCCACCAAGACCTGCACCGCGTTGTCTGCCTACCGCATCAATTTCATCGATAAACACGATACATGGTTTATTCTTTTTTGCTTGGTCAAACAAATCTCTTACTCTGCTTGCACCAACTCCGACAAACATCTCCACAAAGTCTGAACCACTTATTGTAATAAATGGCACGTTTGCTTCACCTGCAACCGCCCTTGCAAGAAGTGTTTTTCCTGTACCTGGAGGACCTACAAGTAATATACCCTTAGGTATCCTTGCACCAAGGTTTGTAAATTTTCTTGGATTCTTTAAGAATTCAACTATCTCTTCAAGTTCTTGCTTTTCTTCGTCACTACCTGCTACATCATTAAATTTAACCTTATTTGAGGTATATGCCCTTGCTTTACTTTTTCCAAAAGTCATTGCTCCTTTATTGGAATTTGAAAACATTCTAAATACCATCCAAATTAGGAATATGCCAAAACCTATATATAGAATAGGATAAAGGATATCCCAGAAGGAAATTCCATCAGGTTGAGTTGCAACTTGAATATCTACTTCAAGTGTTTCATCAGCATTCGCGGCGTTGATTTTTTCTAGTAATCTTTCAATTATTCCATCAGTACCATTTTTATCATAATAAAAATAGTAATCTGAGTTTGTAGGGAAGTGTCCTACATTCTTGGAATCTTTGAGTAAGATATACCCCACCCCATCTTTATAATAGAACGCTATCATCTGCTCATGCTTATTATTTTTATCACGACCTGTGATAAGCTGGGTAACCTCCGCCTCACCACCTGTCAAAAATTCTCCCTTAGAGCCATTATTTGTGAATATCAAACAAAGTAATAGCACTATT
>CANBAX010000076.1 GCA_947366645.1 uncultured Clostridia bacterium | reverse complement strand
CAAGTGAATTTGAAACTATTTTGCCAAAATTCTCATTCAAACTTATTATTATTATATTTGAAAGCACTTTGTTCATGATATTATATTAACATAAAATTTGTATTTAGCAAATAATATTAACCCCTTTTATTCATTTTTCTTCTTTGGTGTCTTTAATCCCCATATTATAATCAAAGTCATACCCGTACATACCACTAAAACTGGAATGTCTATTTTTACAAGTTTTTCCTCGTCTGCAAACACAATTTGATTTTTAGCGTCTACACTCATGACAATGCTTCCCATTTTTCCTGTTGTTAACACCTTAGCTCCTACAGTTTCTAGTCTTGCTAGCACATCTTGTTTAGGAAAATTAAATTTATTATCTAAACTTGCACTTATAATTGCATATTGAGGAGTTACATACTCTAAAAATTTTGCACTTGTTGAAGTGCTTGAACCATGATGAGCCACTTTTAATACATCTGCTTTTAACTTATCTCCTTCATTTCGTATTACTTCATTTTCAGCTACCGACTGAGCGTCACCTGTAAGAAGAAATTTCCTAGCATTATATGTAACAAGAATTAGAGGGCTATAATTATTGAAAGCGGAATATCTATCCTCAGAAGGCGATAAAAACTCGACACTATAATCATTATCAAATATTTTTATTCCTTTTTCGCTATAACGGATTTCACAGTTAGGTTCACTATAAACTGCTGTTATCACTTCGTTATATGTTTTAGTTGAGGATACTTCATAGCCCATAGGATTTCCAACTTTTATCTCTTCATCACTACTTAAAATTTTTGGCCGATATACGCAATTTACTTGAAACTTTTTTAAAATATCTGTTGCTTTGCCAACATGGTCATCATCTTGATGAGTAAGGACTAAGTAATCTATTGATGAAATATTTTCATAAGTGAAAAGTTGTGTTAGATAACTGACAACATGATTCTTTTCTTCGTTAGGTCCGCAGTCAACTAACATTGTTTTGTTATCTGGAAGTCTAATAAAAATACTATCTCCAAGCCCGACATCGATAAAATGTATTTCAAATGGCAGTTTTGAAAAGCTTTTTATGGAAGTTATTCCATTGAAAAAACTTAATCCACCACCAAGAAAAAAGGTAAGTAAAAATACTACCAACAGTACACCTGTTAGCACAAGTCTTATTTGCCAAAATTTTGTTTCGATTATTTTTCTCTTGCGTGACAATTTTTTTACCTTATTACCTTAATATCCTTTGGAATGTTTTTAAATTTTCTATGCTTCTTTCTTTTAAATAATTGTATGATTTGTGGCATAACATCTATAGTGGCTTTATACCCTTCCTCTATCATTTCTTCTATCCCCTCAGTACGAGTGGATTTAAAACGTTTAGTTTCTGGCTCTATCATAATGTCGGCGTTCATGTACCCACGCACCGCATTACTTTTCATGAGTATTCTTATTGAGCACATTATAACGTCAAACATTTTGGTGGAGTCGGTGCCATATAGTCTTGACTTATTAACATCTACCGCAACTACATAGTCGCAACCCATCATTAGTGGAATATCGGCGGGAATGGTATTTTGAAGACCGCCATCACATAATAGCATACCCTCAAAATCAACAGGTTGAAAAACCCCTGGCACTGCACAACTACCTTGCACAGCTTTGGCAAGATTTCCTTTGCAAATCGCCACCTCTTTTGTAGAAATAATATCTACTGCCACCGCTGAAAAAGGAAGCTTTAAATCCTCAATATTTACATCGCCTAGGTTGTTTTTAATAATATCCCCTATTCCATCAGTTTTTGATGGTGAAAACGGTATAATATTTGTACGAATATCTTTTTCTCTAATTTTTTTTGCAGCTTCGTACATTTCTCTGTATGAATAACCCGCAGCATAAAATGCACCCATTATACTTCCCGCACTTGTGCCTGCCACCATATCAAATTTAATGCCAAATTCCTCAAACGCCTTGATTGCACCAAGATGAGTGAAACCTCTTGCTCCACCGCCACCAAATGCAATACCGATTTTTACTTTGCCATTTCCAAACATATTTACCTCTATTAAAAGTATAGCAAAAATCTAACAAAAACAAAAAATAAAAAGGGATAAATTTGACTTATTTTTGGAATTTTGGTATTGTGTAACTATAAGGAGGAAAAATGAACACAAAAGTAATCAAACTAAATGGGGGGGGGATTTTACTCCTTACAAGAGTTAAGGACGTAAACGGCGTTGATATAGAGTTTAGATTTAACGGCGGTGCGATAAATGACCCCAAAAATAAACTTGGAGTAGCACATTTTGCAGAACACGCTTTGTGTGAGTTTACCACAAGTCGCTACACCGTGGAAGAAAGACTGAAATTACGAAGAAAATTTACTATGACAAATGGCGGAACATCTTACTATATGATGCGACTAGTATGTGCCGCCAACAAAAATATGCTTGATGAGGCTTTTGATTTTGTACTTTCCCCTATCAGCGAAATTGTTTATAATCAAAAAGACTTTGACTGGCAATATGATATAATCAAAAGCGAAATTATAACACAAAAACAATTTAATAGCTGGGAGGCTAATAGAGTTTACCAAACAAATATTATCGCTGATAAAAGAGTAAGACATCTCACTTCTTCACCTGCTGGAGATGTAGAAAGCTTACAACATATAAATCTAGAAGACATTAAAAATTACATAAAAAACTATGTCACTCTTAACAATTTAACCATTTCTATTTGTGGCGATGTTTCTGAAAGAAGAGCAAAAGAACTTATAAATAAATATGTATATAAATATATTCCAACATCAAATATTCAAGGCATTACTTATAAAGATTTGGAGGGTTTAACAAAACCCAACTACTATTTTAAACCCGCTGTGGAAAAAGACCAAGCACACATACATTTTGCTTTCAATATAAAACCATACCGCGAATTTAATTTTAAGTTAGACGCTACAAGAGCTGTGCTAACCAAAATGTTACACACCATGGCTTTTAATTATTTTAGAGGTGAAAATGCACTTTGCTACCGTTGTCAAGAATTTCTTGACCGCGAAGTAAAAATCTTTCAAAACACGCTAATCTTTGATGTAGAAGAAAATAATGTTGAAAAAATTTTGGAAGAGCTGCCTAAATATATAGCTAAGAATCCAGAACTTGATAGAGAACTTTTTAACACAATTAAAAACACAATTATAAACACATTTGGTTTTGACCGCGACCCTATAAACTACATAAATAAGCAGGCAAGTAGAAGATATCTAGATGACAACCTTATCTATGGTGATAAATTGAAAAAGAAAATTAGAAAACATTTACACGCTGTCACATTTGAAGACGCAAACAATCTTTACAAAGAGTGCTTTAAAGGAAATCCTTACCTTATTATTGTATCTAATGATGACAAGTGGAAAGACTTTGATTACAAAGCTTATTGCAAAAAATTGAAAAAATAATCAAATAATCCTTGATTTTTATGTGCAACTTTGTTATTATATAAATGCACATAAAAATTATGGCCTCTTGGTCAAGCGGCTAAGACGCAGCCCTCTCACGGCTGAATCAGGGGTTCGATTCCCCTAGAGGCTACCAGGCAAAATAACACCGTTAGGTGTTTTT
Organism: uncultured Clostridia bacterium; assembly: GCA_947366645.1. Taxonomy (GTDB): domain Bacteria; phylum Bacillota; class Clostridia; order Christensenellales; family UBA1242; genus Caccovivens. Next base: position 533 of record CANBAX010000076.1, on the reverse strand, counting down.
TTGTTGTGTAGACTCTCAATTGCACAAGCAATTTTGAGCGTTAGCGAATGGGAATCGAACAGGTGGAACAACAAAGGCAATAGTATTGCGTTTGTCCACCTCGGCATGATAGCGCACAGCCATAAGACACAGCCTTTCTAAGCGGAGTGATTCCCCTAGAGGCTACCAGAAAAAAGCACCGTTAGGTGCCTTTTTATTTAATAAAAAAGATAGCAATTTTGCTATCTTTTTTGTTTATCCAACTACTACATCGTCAGTCTCATCTTTAAGAAGTACTGGCATGACATTGCGGTATTCGCGTACGCCTGTACCTGCTGGGATAAGTTTACCAATGATGACATTCTCTTTAAGTCCCATAAGGTGGTCAATTTTACCTTTTACCGCTGCATCAGTAAGAGTTCTTGATGTTTCTTGGAATGATGCGGCTGAAAGGAAAGATTCTGTTGAAAGAGATGCCTTTGTAATACCAAGAAGAATCCTCTTAACAGTGGCAGGAACACCGCCCTCTTGCAAGATTCTTTCATTCTCTTCAT
>CANBAX010000075.1 GCA_947366645.1 uncultured Clostridia bacterium | reverse complement strand
GTGCAGTATATAAATACTTAACGGTTAATGAAGAAAATGATAATAAAAAAATAAGTATCATTGTTAAAGAAGTGAACCAAAATCCAAACAGTACAGATTACAAAATGATTAATATCAACAACCTTTATTCATGGGGATTTGATAAAGACTATACTCAGGAAGAGAATGGTAAATATTTTGATGTAGTAGATGGCAGCAATGATTATAAGCTAGTTGAAGGCAAAACAATATTTGCTGGCGCTGAGTATTTAGAGCGTCCAAAATTTGCTGATGTTCGTGTGTCAGGGATTTCCTTTATGCATAATAATGTTCCACTAGGCTCAGAAGTATTGTTAGATAATTTAGATACTACGCTTGCAACCTCAGCAAAAGATTCGGAAAATGGTACAAACATTTTCTTTGCGAATTCCGATAAACCCGATAACGATACATCACAGGTGAAATATAGAAATTCAAAAGCAAACTACACTATGCCTACTCTTGACAGTAATATTTATGGCTCATCAAATCAAGTTCCAGTGCAAATGAAAATCGAACTTACTTATACTTATCCTACAACAGAAACTTCAACTGGTACAACAGAAACAAATTCAGAAGTTTATGTCGTAACAGTAAACATGGAAGTTTCAAGAAAGTATAGATTTGTACAAAAAGAAAATGACATAGTTCAGGACGGTAAAGAGTTTGCGTTAAACGATTATGTTGAATGCCAAAATGCCGTTTCGCCAAGCACGGAAGAAATTTCATATAAATTTTATGATGACACGCTGGACATAACTTTGCCACAAAATAGTAGTGTGACCTACAACTTGTCCGCAAAACATGCGGGAGAAACAAATCCATTCAAGAAAGTAGAAAACAAAAAGTCTATAAATCAAACAAGTTATGTAAGCACACAAACGTATTCACTTTCTAATATCTTCGGTGCTACACTTCTTCCAACAGATGAGGTTACTATAGAGGTTATAGACTCAAGTTCTGATTCATTAGATGGTAAGTATTATGGCTACTATATCGAGTTTGCAGACACAAAACTCTATAAAACAAAAGAGGGCGAAGAAATTGTTTCCCAAGTAAGTTTTAAAACTAAATCTGAAAACGAAATAACTGGCTCTCAAGAATATACAGTAGTAGTAGGTAACGAAATTACAGTTGCCGAGCGTCAACCAATTACATATGAAAAAATTAATATAGTTGACTCACAAAAATACTTCGGCACAAATAAGTACGTAAATGTAAATAAATACTATGTTGCTAGTGTAACTGAAAATAACGAATCATACTACTATCAATTCGACAGCACCTTCAGGGTATGCCAATATGCAGCAGCATTAAATGTAGGCACAAACATTAAACTTGTTGAAAAAGATGCAGAAGAAACGCATGAGTATACAATTTCATTCAGTGAGTGGCTAGGCGATGCAAAACTCCTATATTACTTTGTTGAAGACGGAAAAGAAATCGCAAAAGAAATAACTATAGAAGAAGACCCAGAAATTACAGATAAATTAAAATTTGTAATTGATAATTCCCAGTCCTCTGGTGCTGCAAATGTTGAAGCCGATGGCACTGTTGTCACAGACAAAGACTTTAAAGAAAGCGAATATATAGCAGTCGCTATCTACGCAAAAGTATCAGGCATAGACGGCGATTATAAAGCAAGTGAAAATGATAAGTATCTAGGCACTATAATCTTTACGATAAAAGCAACAACTACAGAGGTGCCAAAGACATGAGTTGGTTTACAATTTTAATTACTGTAATCGCGTGTTTAAACTTCTTCATGCTTGTCATTATGATTTTTCTTGAAAAAAAGAAACCTCAGTCTATCGGCTCATGGATAGCACTTCTTACCTTTCTTCCAATAATCGGCTTTGTCATTTATGTGATATTCGGCAGTGGACTTAGCATCTACACCCGCCGTATGATAAAAAGAAAAGCAATTTCGGAGCATGATATTATCAGAAATATTGAGGGTATTCAAACTCTCGAGCAAGCAAAAACTGACGGCCTATATAGGCAGGATAGGGAACTCCTTACACTGTGTTATAACAGCGGAAGTTATCCCTGTCCTGGCAATAGTGCCAAAATATACAACTGGGGAAAGGATAAACTTGCAGATTTAAAAAAAGATATAAAGCAGGCGAGATATTCAATAAATATAGAGTACTACATCTTTGCAAATGATAAATCTGGTAAAGAGATTATGGACTTACTTTGTAAACGTGCAAAGGAAGGCCTCGATGTCAAGTTAATTTACGATTCCATAGGTTGTAGAAAAACACCAAGAAGATTTTTTAAACGTCTTATAAAATCAGGTGGACAGGTTGCTGAATTTTTCCCACCCATGTTTCATATCAGGGCATTAAATTTAAAGGTAAATTATCGTAACCATAGAAAAATCGTAGTTATCGACGGAATGATAGCCTATACTGGAGGAATGAACATACGTGATGACCATATGGGGCTAGATAAACGCCTTTCGCCATGGCGGGATACCGCAATTAGGCTTGAAGGAAGCGGGGCATATGCTCTACAAAACATATTCCTTGATGACTGGCGTTATTGTAAAAACGATAACACACCACCAAGTGTATATCTTGAAAACGGATATTTTCCAAAAGCACAAATATATGGCGATGTAACAGTTCAAGTTTTATCCTCAGGTCCAGACTCCAACATTCAAAAAATAAAAGAAGTCTTTGTCCAACTCATAACCAATGCAAAGTCAAGGGTATATATTCAAACCCCATACTTTGTGCCCGACGATGTTTTTATAAGTGCTTTAAGAATTGCAATTAAAAGCGGAGTAGATGTGCGAATAATGGTTCCCAATATACCAGATAAAAAGACGGTTTACCTAGTCACACTTTCCTATTTAAAGGAAATGGCGGAGGCGGGAATAAAAATCTACCTTTATAATGGCTTTCTTCATAGTAAAACAATATTAGTTGATGATAATAAACTTTCAATAGGCACGTGTAATACTGATAACCGTTCCTTTGGATTAAATTTTGAAGACACCGCTATAATGTACTCAAAAGAACTTAATTCGCAATATGCCGAAGCCTATGCCAAAGACATAAAGAAAAGTTATGAGGTCGGGGAGTCCTACTTCAAAAAGAAACGCTGGCTCACTCGATTTCTGCAGGCAATATTTAGGCTACTATCAGCATTTTTCTAAAAAAGAGGCAAAACGCCTCTTTTTTTATTATTTTGCTAAAAAACATTTACTTTTTAAATTTCTTTTGCTATAATATAACTCGTATCAAACAACCTGCGTTGCTAGCTCAGCTGGATAACAAAACTTTGTTTTGTTGCGGACTTGGCAACCTATGCCCTTGCAAAGGCAAGCATCTCTTGCCCGCGTCCTAATGAGCGTCGACGCTCATGTAGAAATCGGCTTACTAATCATATCGTTTGATAATAATCACCTGCGTTGCTAGCTCAGCTGGATAGAGCGTCTGTCTACGGAACAGAAGGTCAGGGGTTCGAATCCCTTGCGACGCACCAGATAGCCCCTTGGGGACTTTTTATTTTTGGGATTCGAACGGGTGGAAACGCGAAGGCAACAGTGTTGCGTTCGCCCACCCCGGCGTGATAGCGGAACAGCCACCATCGGCATACTAACCGCGGAGCGAATCCCTTGCGACGCACCAAAAAAGCCTTTCTATAAAGAATGGCTTTTTTTAATTTATCACCCTAAAAGAAATAAGTTCAATTTCGTCTACCAGTTCACTTACGCAAGGTTTGGCAAGGTCGGTGGAGATATATTTTTTGTTATCATCTGGAAGAAGTGTAATAATGTTGTCTATTCCTGATATTACTCCGCCTAAAAAGTTTGCACCGCTAGAGATTCCTATACCAAGCCCTAACTTTTGAGAAAGTTTTTGTGCCATAGCTATCGCGTCATCACTTTTGACGCTAATAATCTTGTCAATAATTTGCGGGTGATAATTTTTAGGAATAATATGGTCGGCCAAGCCCTGTATCTTGTGCGAGCCGGTAACTTCCCCCTCAGAGAGAAGTTTGCTTTCATCTGGCTCAAGAGCAAGAATGATAGTGCCATATTTTTCTTTCAAATATTCTCCTATTCCACTTAAAGTGCCCCCAGTACCCACCCCAGATAAAAAGGCTAGATCGGAAGAGCACAC
>CANBAX010000074.1 GCA_947366645.1 uncultured Clostridia bacterium | reverse complement strand
AATCTCTTTTATTAGTTTTGGTTGTTATGCTACTTTCTATGTTTACACTTTTTGCATGTGACGACAAAACTGATTTGAAAGTAAATTTTACACAAGCTGAAATAGTAGTTTCTCAAGATGAGCCTATTGACTTTTTTCAATACCTAAATTTGGGTGAGATTAAAAAAAGTGAAGTGGAATTTACTGTCGCCGACTCAAATTTAATACAAAAAACTGAGGAGGGGTACAAAACGCTAAACCTTGGTGGGCAGACAACAGTTTTTGCCACTAGGCAAGGTAAAGTATTGGCTCAAACAAAATTGATAGTAAAACACAAATTTTCTACACCTGATAACTTTGTTGTAGATGAAATGGGAGTCCTTCACTGGGAGGAAAGTTTTGTTTACAACGGAAGTTTAGTCCAATTTGCTGATAGTTACATAATTGAAATTGACGGAAGGGAAATTTCTGTTTCAGAAAATTCATATCTTATTGGCGAGCAAGGCGTATATCGAGTGAGAATTAAAGCTGAAGGCATGGAAAGTAGTTACATTGACCCTTCCAATTATAGTGATATCAAAGATGTATATTTTCAGGTGGTGCCTTCTGTTGAAAATATAAATTTTCTTCCTAATGAAAATTTTGGGACTTGTGACGGTGTTGTAAGCTGGAGCGCTACAAGTTATCAAGGGGCAGCGGCAAGATATAATGTTTACCTTGGCGGAATTAAAATTTTAAATAATTCAGAAGATACCAGTGTTAGAATAGATTTATCAAATTTTAAGGCAGGTCAGAAGTCTGAGCTTATTGTAGAGGCCTTTGTAGATGATTTAAATATACTAAGTTCTAAAGCTAGTTATTTAGTTACTAAATTTGAGCAGCCTACCATTAGTTATGACAATGGTTTATTAATTTGGCCAGATGTTGAAAACGCAAGTGAGTATGTAATTTCCTATGTCAATAAAAATAGCCCAGAAATTTTTGGGACTTTACGAGAAACGAATAATTTTACTATTTTGCAGGGAGTTGAAAGCGGAATTTATGAGGTAAAAATACAAACGCTTGGCACTTCAAAAGAAAATACCATTTATGTAAGCAGTGAAATATCAGTTTTTGAGTGCGCAAAACTTGAAAATCCAGAGATTTCTTATGCTGTTGAAAGTGGAAGGGTAATATTAAACTTTTCTGATGACGAGTATATAAAAAATTATACAATTCAGTATGCTGATAAAATAATTCATTACGACATTACAAGCGGCCTTACAACTTCTATTGATATGTCTGATTTAGATGCCGGTGTTTACGACTTTAGAGTTTTTGCTAATCCTTTTATAGAAAATGGGCTTGTAAAACCATGGGGAAATGAAAGTGAGCAAAGTAGCAATGTATTAAATGCCGACGCAAAGGAGTTTACCATTTACAAACTCACAAGAATGGGGCAAGTTTTACACTCGCTAGATGAGGAAGGAAACTCGATTTTATCTTTTGAAAGTATTGAAAATGCGGATACCTATTCTGTGACTTTAGGCGAAGAAAAAACGGTTTTTGAAAATGTTCAACCTGTGTTTAACAAAGAAACAGACAGATACGAAGTAAGTTTAAACCTTGGAAACCTCTCACTTAAAAAGTATCAAGTTTATGATTTAGAAATAGAGGCATATAGGGCTGATGGCAATGCTATCGCTGTGAAGGGGAATAAAAAACTTGAAGTTTTATCAAAGGTAAGTCCCGAGTCAAAAGAAAATCAGGAGAATGGTTATTTTAAATGGCAAAGCGTAAATGAAAACGCAAAGTATTACTATGAGATATATAAACTTAATCAAATTTACGAGCTAGGCAGTGAAGAACTTAAAAATGCTATTATTGGTGTAAATCCAATAACTGGCGAAACGACGGAAAATATCATTTCAAATCAAATTGATGAATTTGGATATTACTATATAAAAATTTACACAAGGTTAAAAGAAAACAATTTAATAGACCGATATCTTGATTCTGATTTTAACGATGAAAATGGTTACTTTGAAACAATTTTTGTTGTTCAAGACAAATTGTCCGCACCTAAGATTACCTTTACTTATAGCGAAGATAATCAAAGTTATTGTTTATCAATACCATATGTGGATTATTCAAATCGTTATTTCATTACAATAACACATAACGGGAAAAGCACTGAAAATGTGCTTTATAACAGCAGCGGTGCAGACAGGACCTTCACTTTTGCAGAAAATCAATTTGACAATGAAGGTGTTTATGAGATAAGTGTTGTGGCAAGTGCAGGAGAAAGCAAACCTGATACAAGCGGAAATCAATTTATTGATATACTTCACCCTAATTCAGAGGCGGAGATTATCAATGTGGAAAAACTCGCAAAGCCTGAGTATAACGTTGATGAAAGTCTTCAGCTTACTGTAGAAATGGTTGAACACGCGGGCGAAGTAATAATTCTGAAAGACGGAAATCAAGTCAATGATAAAAATAGCAAAACCTTAGATTTAAGTAGCATTAATGGCACACTTTACTTTCAATTCAAAGCACAAGACGATGATGTATCTGACAACAATTATTATTTAGATAGTAACACCATGAAATGCACTTTTGTTCGCGCAAAAAGACCTACAAACCTTGTCTATAGCAAGGGGGTTTTGAAATATGAATGCTTAGATGAAAAGTATATAGATTTTTATCAGGTGGAAATAACCCTTGTCAACCCTAATAACCCAAATTATACAATTATGGCTGATGTGGACAAGAATGAAGAGTTTAAATTACAGCAATTTATACTTGATGAGATTAAGGAAAACGAAGAATTTAAAACTGAATATGAGCAATGGTCCAGATTAAAAAATGGCGTGATAGAAATTAAAGTCGTTGCGTACAAACTTTCTGTAGTTGAAGGCTACCAGCTTTCCGACAATGAAAGTAAGGGCGGAGATATCTTCTTAATGCCGTCACTTCCAGCAACAACAAGCGGAGGGGAAGAAAAACTTTCACTTGTTAAACTTGAGGCGCCTAAGATTTTGGATTACGACGCAAGTCGGCGAGTTTTGACTTGGGAGGTAGTTGGCGAGGCAATAGGAACCACAACTTACGATATATTAGTAGACGGGGAAAGAGTTGAAGCAAATATACTTGGCACAACATATGATTTTAATTTAAAAGACATTCAATTTGACACCGCAAAGGTTGTTACTGTAGTTGCTTATAATGATAGCTATCTTTCATTTGCAAGTTCCAACCCTATTACAATTAAAAGACTTGACAGCGTAAATAACATTTATGTAAACCAAAATGGCGATGTCCATTTCACAATTTCACTTGTCGGGGTAAGGCAGGTAGAGTGTAATGGCGAAGTGGTAAGTTTAAATTCTTCGACAGGTTATGTTTCCTTTAATTTAAAAGATTTTGAAACAGAAGGAAGGGCAAACATAGCTGTTGGGGTAATTGCTCAAAAAAATGAAAAAGAGATGTATTTTGAAAACTCTCAAATTACAAATTTTGAATTTGAAAACATTTCAAATAAAACCATTGAAAGCACAAACAAGGGGGGCTTGCTAAGTTGGAGCGATGTTACTTCGGAATTTAATGGAGTGGATTTAAACCCAGTAACTTACACAATTACTATATATAAGAATCCGCCTACAATAATCTCGGGTATAAGTGAAAATAAATACGCACTTAATTCAAACGAGTTGGCGTCTTTGGCTATAGGAAATTATGAACTTGATGTTCAAGTAGTTATCGCTGATTATGAATTAGGCGGCGATAATGCCAAAGGTTATTACGGTAGTTTAACAAGTGACAAATTTAATGTGGAAAAACTTAAACAGGTTGAAGAGTCAGAAATATTGATGTCTTTGAAAGAGGATAGTTCTTTAAGGCTAACCCAAAGAAAAGTTAACGCAGAGGTAGTACTTTCATGGCCTAACATTTGGCAAGAGGGTATTAGTTTCGATGTTATGATAAATGAAAGGGCTTTATCTAAACTTAAAGCCGGAACTATTGGCAATGATTACAGTCTAGAGTTAAATGAAGAAGGACGATATGTTTTAACACTAAGCCAAAGCGGATACTTTAACGCTAAAGATAATCAGTTTAAAATAACTGTTAACGCAGATAATGCCATTTCTTCTAATCAAACTACAAAGTTAATAACTAAGTATCAAACCGTTTCGGGTGCCACCGTAAATGAAAATGGATCGGAAGAGCACACGTCTGAACTCCAGACACCGGATAACATCGCGTATGCCGT
>CANBAX010000073.1 GCA_947366645.1 uncultured Clostridia bacterium | reverse complement strand
AGTTGGAAGAATCGGATCAAGGGGGCCGGTGACGGAGGAAGCCGGGCCCTCTGGTACTGGGCCTACCACTCCAATGTATATATCGCCGTTTGTTCGGGACTTAATATCATCATAGATTTCATATTTTTCCATAAATATACCTCCAAGATACAGTAATGTATGTTGGAGGTTGTGTCTTTATGCTATATTTTTTATGAATTTTGCTAAGTTTACTTGTCCTCTTTTTCCTCAATAACAATTTCTTTTTCAGGCTCGCTTTCTACGCTGTCCTCGCTTATCTCATCAACCCCACGCTGCTTTTTAAACATCTTCTTTATAGAGGCTTTAAAGTTTGCTTTTTTCTCTTCGCCTTTGATAAGCCTGCGTATGTTTTCATGATGTTTTAAAATGGTAAGAATTGCAAGTCCCCAAACAATAACGACCACCGCCCAAACATAAGGAATGTTTGTTAATAATCCGTTTACAGTGACCGCGATAGCCATTCCTATAATAAAGATAAAGGAGGAAACAGAGCCGTACTCAGTGATAGAAATCTGAATCAAGCCAACCGCGAAAAGGATAAGTGCAACCCACCACATTTCGCTGAAAAAGAATACACCGGCAAGGCAAGCCACGCCTTTGCCACCTTTAAAATTGAAGTAAACAGGAAAATCAAAACCAAGAACGACAAACAGTCCGGAAAAGTAATAAGCAAGAGTTTCATGGCCACTGCCCTGCATACAAATTTTTACGATAAAACAACATAATCCCGCTTTAAACACCTCGGCAAGCATGGTAGCAAATGCGGTTACAAAACCAAAATTTCGTAACATATTCATAGTGCCAGGGTTGCCACTGCCTAGTTTTGTAATATCCTTACGTCTACCATACCAAGCAATAATGCGAGCAAAGTTGATACTTCCAACAAAGTATGAAATAACTGCAATTAGGACAAATGCAAGATATATATTCATTACTTATCCTCCTTTCCCTTGACTATAATTTTGATAGGTGTGCCACTAAAGTCCACCTTTTCACGAAATCTGTTCTCAAGATATCTTATATATGAAAAATTAATTAGTTTTGCGTCATTTACAAAAAGGATAAAGGTAGGAGGTGCGACCGATGCCTCTGTAATATACTGAATTTTTGCCTTGCGACCAGAATGGGCAGGTGGCTCGAAATTAAGTATAGCGTCATGTAAGATATCATTAAGAAGACCGGTGGTAATTCGCTTTTGGGAATTAGAATAGGCAAGTTCCACCTTTTCCATAATCTGACCAAGCCCACTACCAGTAAGTGCGGAAACAAAAATGCAGATATAGTAATCCATAAATTTCAAGTCTTCATTAAGCATTTTAATATATTCGTCTTTGTTTCTACTTTTTTTGTCCCATTTGTTGACTACGATTACACTTGGCTTGCCGTTTTCATGCACCATGCCAATTATGCGTACGTCTTGCTCGGTCAGTCTTTCCTCGCTACCGTCAACCACCGCCATAACAACATCGGCGTCCTCTATCGCGGAAAGAGTGCGAAGAACTGAGTACCCTTCAATAGATTCATTCTCCACCCCGCGTTTACGTCTTAGTCCCGCAGTGTCCACAAGTGCATAATCCTTTTTATTGTATCTAAATGGCACAAGCACTGCGTCACGAGTAGTGCCTTCCACATCACTAACAACAACACGCTCCTCTCCAAGAAGCCTGTTGACTATAGAACTTTTTCCAACATTTGGCCTGCCAACTATGGCAATTTTAGGGGTTTCACCCTCCCCGCTTTTATCATAATCTTTAGGAAAATGATTTACTATCGCGTCAAGAATGTCGCCTATGCCCTTGCTTTGAGAGCAAGAAAGTGGCATCGGCTCACCAAGGCCAAGGGAATAAAAATCATAGGTGTTTTCAATTTCAAATCTGTCCAGTTTGTTGACAACAAGTACCACTGGTGCTTTCGCGCGCTGAAGAAGGGCTGCCACCTCTTCATCGGTAGTGGTAACTCCACTTTTTCCGTCAACCATAAACACGATAACATCACTGGAAGCTATTGCCTCCATGGCCTGCTTTTTTATCTCCTTTTGAAAAACATCATCACTTTTCGAGTCCAGTCCGCCGGTATCAATAAGCATAAACTCATGCCCACACCAATTAGCCTCAGCATAAATTCTGTCACGGGTAACCCCTGGCGTATCATCAACAATGCTTATTCTTTGGCCACAAATTTTATTGAAAAATGTGCTTTTTCCGACGTTAGGTCTGCCAACTATGGCAACAACTGGCTTATGCATAACTCTCCTTAAAAGAAGAATAGCACATTTACAGTATTAAGGCAATTAAATTATCTGTTTGTTTTCTTTTTTATTTTGCATTTCTTGTCACAATGGGGGCAAAGGGCACAGGTTTTACGCTTTTTTATTTTCTTTGTTATAAATATAATGCTTGTTAGGATTATAATCAAACAACTTAGGCAAAGCATAACTTTGAGTACGCCCCAAACCTCAATAAGACGGGCAAGGTTAAACACGATAAAGGTGACAAAGTAGGCAACCACAAACTGAATTAAAATTCCTAAAAATGTCCATTTCTTGCCTATCTCCTTACTAAGTACCGAAGTGGTAGCAAGGCAAGGAAAGTATAGAAGGGAAAAGACAAGATAGGAAATCACACTACTACCCGAGGCAAAAAACACGGCAGAGGAAGGATTTTTCAAACTGTCACCTATCACCTCATTTGACGCGTCCCCCACTCCGTTAAGCATGGCAATAGAGGAAACTATCACCTCTTTTGCCACAAGCCCAGCAATAAGCGCGGTTGTCGCGCCCCAGTTTCCAAAGCCAAGCGGAATAAATATCGGCGACAGCACCCTTCCTATACTTTCCAAAATGCTAACCCCGCCTGTTTTTGGAAGGTATGCAAAAGTGAAGGAAAAATTAGATAAAAGCCAAACAATAACATTCATACATATGATAAGGGAACCAACTCGAATTAAAAACAACTTCATATTTTCCCAAAGCACAAAAAGCACTTTTTTCATTCTCATAGAGTGGTAAGGTGGAAACTCCAAAATAAAAGACTGCTCTTTACTTTTAAGCACGGTTTTTTCAAAGATATAACTAAGGCTTATCGCCACCACTACCCCAAGTAGATAAAGCCCCATAATCACAAAAATGTTGTTTGCACCAAAAAATGCCCCGCCAAGTACGGCATAGATAGGGAATTTTGCACTGCAACTCATGTACGGCGTCAAAAGTCCCGTTTTAATTTTAGAGTTTTTGTCCTCCATATTCCTTGCAGTCAATACCGCAGTGGTGGAGCAGCCAAATCCCATTAAAAGGGTATATACACTCTTTCCAGAAAGCCCGACTTTACCTAAAATATCCTCTATCGCAAAAGCGACACGGGACATATATCCACTTTCTTCAAGTAGTGAAAGGAATAGGAATAATAGTGCCACCTGTGGTAAAAAGCCAAGCACTGAACCGGCACCACCCACTACTGCAACCTCAATAAGACCGGTAAGCGGCGAGGTCGCACCAAACTGACTTGTAAAGATGTTTATAAGGGGCTGCCCAATAAAACTATCTAATAAAAACACAAGTCCGTCACTCAGCCACGCACCTATTGAAAAGAAGGTAAGGTAAAACACCCCTGCCATAAGGCAAAGGAAGATAGGAAGGGCAAGAAATCTGTTCATAATAAATTTGTCAAGTTTGCTCCGCCCATAAACCTTTATTGCTTTAGTTGTACATATTTTCATTACTTCATGTATAAAGTCATACCTTGCCTTGGCAACCTCTTCCACCCTTTCAGAAACAATGTTTTCTTCAAGGTTAAGTTTTTTAAGAATTTTTTCGTCACCTTCAAGTAGTTTTATCTTGTAAAAGTCCTCGCTATCCATCTTTGGCAACTTAATCTCTTCAAGATGCAACTTTTTTAAATATGGCAGGTTATACTTGATATGCCCCTTGTAAGATAAAATCTCATGATTAAGCTTGTCAAGTCCATTTTTTTTCTCAGCATCAACTGGAATGACTGGAACACCCAAAACTTCAGAAAGTTTTTTGTAATCAATTTTGTATGCTGGTGATTTTTCAATTTGGTTTACCGCTAAAATGATATTTGCGCCAAGCTCCATAAGTGAAAGAGTTAAATATAAATTCCGCTCTAAATTGCTGGCGTCACAAATGTTGACAATAGGCTTTTCTGGTTCTTTTAAAATTGCGTCTATCGCCACACCTTCCTCATAACTAAGGCTGG
>CANBAX010000072.1 GCA_947366645.1 uncultured Clostridia bacterium | reverse complement strand
TGATACATAAGAAAATTTTTTCAAAGACATTTGCCATGGCTCTTGCAGTAGTTTTGCTTTTGCCTGTCTTTGATTTGTTGCTTTCTGCTTGTGGTGGAAAAGCAGATAATGCAGTTTATCATACGGTAACTTTCTATTCTGATGATAAAACCACAGTTTTAAGTACCGTGAAAGTTAAGGAAGGCGAAGAAGCCGTTTTTGTAGGCACTCCAACAAAGGCGTCAACAAATAGATATACTTATGAATTTAAGTATTGGTTTGATTTGGACTCTTAGCCTCAAGAGTGGCAACTTAATTTATGATTACTTTGAAAGTCATGTTGTATTCTGGATGATTAAAAAACAGGATATGGCAAAACAAAACCATATCCTTTTTTAACTGATTTAATAATTCTTTTGTGTAATTATTTAGGATTTAGATTAGAAAGTGAATAAAATTAACCTTGACAAATGCAACCAAGTCTAGTATGATGGTGTAGTAAAGGAGTTTTTATGGAAAAAAACATAGTAAAAAAGCAAAAAGGGCAAGGGGTGGATAAGAAAAAAGATAGCTTTTCAGTTAATGTCTATAATCAGCTTTTGGAAGAAAAATATTTTAGAACAGTTTTGGCTAATCATGTTGCTCCACTTTGCAAGGATATGAGAGAAAATGAAGGATTATTTGCTTTTATCAGCGATAGAGAGTTTTCTACGGTTGGCGGAAAACTTAATATGCAATGTGAAAAGATTTCTAAAAGGGTATCAAGACAATGTAGGGCAATTAGAAACCTTACAGAAATATTCGAACCATTTAAAAAAATGCCAATTAGTGAAAGTGCTCAAAATGATATATATTTTATGCTTAACACTGTGAAAGATTATGCTATAAAATATGGCTATTGTGATGAAGCAGCCGAACTATTGAAAGTCATTACTGACCCAGATATAGTTGGGGAAGAACTTGCTTATGGAAATTCAAAAGATGACATCTTAAAAATTTTGAATGCTTATGGAAAAAGAGTAATTCTTGAGGGAAATAAAGAAGCAATTAAAGATAGCTTTTCAGTTAATGTCTATAATCAACTTTTGGAAGAAAAATATTTTAAAACAGTTTTGGCTAATCATGTTGCTCCACTTTGCAAGGATATGAGAGAAAATGAAGGATTATTTGCTTTTATCAGCGATAGAGAGTTTTCTACGGTTGGCGGAAAACTTAATATGCAATGTGAAAAGATTTCTAAAAGGGTATCAAGACAATGTAGGGCAATTAGAAACCTTACAGAAATATTCGAACCATTTAAAAAAATGCCAATTAGTGAAAGTGCTCAAAAAAATATATATTTTATGCTTAACACTGTGAAAGATTATGCTATAGAATTTGGCTATTGTGATGAAACGGCCGAACTATTGAAAGTCATTACTGACCCAGATATAGTTGGGGAAGAACTTGCTGATGGAAATTCAAAAGATGATATCTTAAAAATTTTGAATGCTTATGGAAAAAGAGCAATTCTTGAGAAAAATAAAGAAGAAATTAAAGATAGCGTTGACCAACTTATCACAGATGTTGTTTGTGGCTATTATGGTGATGTTGCTCAAAAAAGCCTTTCGCAACAAGAAATGGATGATTGTTATAAAGAAACAACCGTTGTTAAAGGTAATATGGTGTTCAAAATGGATGGCACTCATGAGTGGAAAACTAAAAACAAAGAGTAATTATATAATATAAAGTAATAAGTATATATTTAAACTTTTATTAAAACATCATGAAGTTTTACAAAAGCATTTCAAATGTAAGTTTTGATTATTTTATAAAAGAAGACAAAAAAGCATATCAAAAGGTATGCTTCTTTTTTATTATAAGAAATATAGAATGCTTTTTAATTAAGATTTAGCTTTAAAATTTTTGAGGGAAGAAGATAATTTGATGCAAAAAGTTTTTAAAATTCTCTAAATTTTTACTTATTTAAACACAAAATTAAAAAAAAATCTAAAATTTTTTGACTATTTTTATGCCAAAAACAGGGGCGATTTTGACCATTTTTGCGAACACACGGCAAGACGGTCAGGGTCATAAAAAATTATTCAAAAATTTTTAAAAAAAAGTAAAATTTTTTTGAAAAAAGTGTTGACAAAGATTTTCGCATTATGGTAGAATGCTCATGTTGACACCGCAAGAGAGGTCAAACGTAGATAGTTTGATTGTCAACAAAAGTTCTTTGACAACTACATATTTTGAAGATTAAAGTCAAATATTATTACGAGTTTAAACTTTTTACAAAAAAGAAAATTATGTAATACGATATTTGCATACTCAAATTAAGTCGAGTAAAACAAAAAATTTGTTACCTATTATATATAGGTGACAGCGAAAATGCTAAGAAAATCCAAAAATCAAAAATGATTAAGCTACAAAGAGCATATAGGGGATGCCTTGGCACTAGGCGCCGATGAAGGACGTGATAAGCTGCGATAAGTTGCGGAGAGGTGCACATAACCTGTGACCCGCAAATGTCCGAATGTGGAAACACAGCACTGTTAATACGGTGTTATCATTATAGGAATACATACTGTAATGAGGGGAACTCACTGAACTGAAACATCTAAGTAAGTGAAGGAAAAGAAAGTAAACAACGATTGTGGGAGTAGTGGCGAGCGAAACTGCATGAGCCCAAACCAAAGGTAGAAATACTTTTGGGGTTTTGGACCTCTATTTAAGAGAAACGACGATAGGTGAAGATATCTGGAAAGGTATACGAAACAGGGTAATAGTCCCGTAACCGAAATTGAAGTTTCCTGAAGAGGCACCAGAGTAGCACAGGACACGTGGAATCCGGTGTGAATATGCGAGGACCATCTCGTAAGGCTAAATACGACCTAGTGACCGATAGCGAATAGTACCGTGAGGGAACGGTGAAAAGAACCCCGGGAGGGGAGTGAAAGAGAACCTGAAACTGTATGCTTACAAGCAGAGAAAGGACGACTCACCATGAGGTGATAGTTTGATCTCGTACCTTTTGTAGAATGGGCCGGCGAGTTACGATACGTAGCGAGGTTAAGTGATTATGTCACGGAGCCGAAGCGAAAGCGAGTCTGAATAGGGCGAACATAGTTGCGTAGCGTAGACCCGAAACCCGATGACCTAACCATGAGCAGGATGAAGCGCTGGTAACACAGCGTGGAGGTCCGAACACACGCCTGTTGAAATAGTCGGTGATGACTTGTGGTTAGAGGTGAAACGCCAATCGAATCGGGATATAGCTGGTTCTCCTCGAAATAGCTTTAGGGCTAGCCTCTGACAAAAGATTACTGGGGGTAGAGCACTGAATAGGCTAGGGGCCTTCACGGGTTACCAAACCTTATCAAACTCCGAATACCAGATAATTGTTCTCAGGGAGTCAGACAGTGACGGATAAGCGCCATTGTCAAAACGGAAACAGCCGAGACCCACAGCTAAGGTCCCAAAGTTAAGTCTAAGTGGAAAAGGATGTGTCATTTCTAAAACAACCAGGATGTTGGCTCAGAAGCAGCCATTCATTAAAAGAGTGCGTAATAGCTCACTGGTCGAGAGATGGTGCGCCGAAAATTCAACGGGGCTAAAGACTTACACCGAAGCTTGGGAATTAAGATTTATTCTTAATTGGTAGAGGAGCAATGATTGCGGGCAGAAGCCATATCGTGAGGGGTGGTGGACTGCAATCAAGAGAGAATGCCGGCATGAGTAGCGAAAGCAAGGTGAGAAACCTTGCCGTCGAAAGTCTAAGGTTTCCTGGGGAAGGCTTGTCCTCCCAGGGTAAGTCGGGGACTAAGGTGAGGCCGAAAGGCGTAACCGATGACAAACTGGTAGATATTCCAGTACCACCAACACACGCCAAAGAGCGATGCAGTGACACAGTAGGATAGTTGATACAACCCGGTGATGGACAGCCGGGGCCAAATCATGAGGGGTCTAATGAGTGAAGTACCATATAGAGTGTACCCTAGGTGATGATGGGGAGTGAAATTTAGTAACGAAGACAATGAATTCACACTGGCGAGAAAAGCTGCTAAGTAGTGTGTGGGTGCCCGTACCGCAAACCGACACAGGTAGACGATGAGAGAATCATAAGACGAACGGAATAACTCTTGTTAAGGAACTCGGCAAAATGACCCCGTAACTTCGGGAGAAGGGGTGCCAGCAGCTAATACTGCTGGTCGCAGTGAAGAGTCTCAACCAACTGTTTACCAAAAACACAGGTCTCTGCTAAATCGTAAGATGAAGTATAGGGGCTGACGCCTGCCCGGTGCTGGAAGGTTAAGAGGAGA
>CANBAX010000071.1 GCA_947366645.1 uncultured Clostridia bacterium | reverse complement strand
CAGAACGTCGTGAGACAGTTCGGTCCCTATCTATCGTGGGCGTAGGATATTTGAGTGGGGCTGTCCCTAGTACGAGAGGACCGGGATGGACATACCAATGGTGCACCTGTTGTCACGCCAGTGGCATAGCAGGGTAGCGATGTATGGTTGGGATAAATGCTGAAAGCATCTAAGCGTGAAGCCCGCCACAAGATGAGATATCCCATAGCGTAAGCTAGTAAGAACCGTTGTAGACTACAACGTTGATAGGTCGGAGGTGTAAGCACAGTAATGTGTTCAGCTGACCGATACTAATAGTTCGAGGGCTTAATCACGGATAAACTTGGCCTAAGTTTCTCAGTAAATTATGTAGTTGTCAGGGTTTTAAACTCTGCTAAATAAGGTTATTCCAAACATAAGTTTGAAGTAATACCATTTCCAGTGGCGATAGAGAAGAGGTCCCACCTGTACACATACCGAACACAGAAGTTAAGCTCTTCATCGTCGAAAATACTTGGCTGGTGACGGTCCGGGAAGATAGAACACTGCTGGAATTTCATTAAGGTAGGCGCATGAGCCTACCTTTTTGTTTGTATTTTACTGATGTAAATTAAGTTAACCAGCAGTGTTTGGCAAATTTCATTTGCCCGTTTACTGAAGTAAACTCTATCTTCCCTGAAGATAAGACCCAGCCAAGAGGTGTGCGCGGTCTTGCGAAATCGTACCAATTTCTAATGAACAATGCTGGAACGCGTCAAAACTCTCGCTTTGTGTTTAAATTTGCTTTGCAAATTTCTTACACCTTGACGCTCGGTTTTTCCTTTCCCCAAAAATGCCAAAGCATTTTCGGAGTGCCCCTAGTGCATGAGCCTGCTTTTTTCGTATTATTTACAATCCTCCTAAGCCGCTGTCATTTCGACCGAAACGCAGTGGAGCGGAGAAATCTATACCACACACATTGTCATTTCGACCAGAGTCGGAGGCGACGTAGAGAAATCTTCCTTTGCTAACTTTTCAGCATATATAAAGTAATATAACCCATTCATTTAACAATTTTTTACATTTTATTTTAAATTAGGTATTGAAATTATTATTTAAATGTGCTATACTACTACTAATTATGGAGGGCATATGTCAAAGAATTTACTTAAAATTTTATCAATTTGTGCTTTTGTAGTGATTTTACCACTTGCAATACTTGCAACCGCACTTTGCGTAACCGAGTCACAAGCATACTGGGTTAGATTATATGTTGATGGCACCACAGAGGGACAGCCAGCAACAAGCGTGCTTATCAATGGTAAAGAGCGTGAAAAAAATGAACTTCGCGTTCAAAAAGGTAGCGAAGTTATTATCACTTTTGAAGGTGAGGCTTATGATTTTGATGGTTGGTATCAAGGAAACGATAAAACCTACCAAGCAAACAATAAAGTAGTTGCAGATAAGGCTACCTATTCATTTAAACTTGAAGGTGCAACTGAACTTACAGCAAAATGTAAAGTTAAAACCTATACTTTCACTTTTGGTGGAAAGTATAATGATGGCAGTGCAATTACGAATGTTGTAGATGGAAAGACTTTTGTCTATGGCGATGCACTACCTGAAATTTCACCAATAGGGGAAGGAACAGGAATCGCGTTCAGTGGTTGGATGCTTAATGAAGAGGGTATAGTTGAAGGTCCATTCAAAACCGCAACTTATACTTTATCAGGCGCTCATGAACTTGTAGCAAAATGGGATAACGAAAAGCAAGTATCTTACTATGATGCAGACAAAAAACTCATTTCATCATCTGCTTATACTCAGGAAAAATTTAATAACTTCGAACTTCTTACAGAAGACGAAGTAAAAACGAGCATTAAAGCAGGATATACTTATGCTGGTTGGACAGACGTAAACGGAAATCCAATAAACCTCGAAGAATTAAAAACAAACTTTAATACAAATAACCTTGACCTTTACTTAAAACTTAATGTAATCAATTACAACCTTTCAGTAAAGTTTAATCCAGTAAATAAACTTAATAAGCCTAATACAGAAATTACCTATAATGTTGAAACAGGATTCAGTGCATACAAAGAAACAAGATTAAGTTATACCTTTAAAGGACTTGAATATAATGGAACTCTTTATACTCAAACTTCTGAAAAGAATGACTATAAGAATGGCTCAATAAGTTTAGGCTCAGTTCTTGTTGCTAATAATGTTCTTGATGCAGAAGTAACAGCAATTTGGCAGGCAGATTATAGTAAGATAAGTTTTAACGTTCGTGGTGTAGATGAAACAAGACTTAACTATGTTCAATACTTTGATGGAACAGAATATTCCGATATTAATTACACAAGAGAATATGAGTTCTTAGATATCGAAAATGGATATGATATGGGTGCGTCACTTTATAACACCTTGCTTGCAGACCTTGGCACATTCCATAAAAATGATGCACAACATACTCCAGTTACTGTTAAATCATTCTTAGTTGCAGGGGCAGGTAATATTAAATTTGAAGTTATTGAAACTAACGGAAATCAACTTCCAATTAAAATGACCTTTGAACAAATCATATTTGACCTTGTAGATAGTTATGGTATTGACCCAACAATAGATACTTACAATATTACATTCTACTTTGCATAATAAAAGAAAGGGTAACCCCTTTCTTTTTTGTTACAAGATATATTAAATGTGGGAGTTATATTAAGGAGAAGCGAATTTGCTTGCAAGGATTCGCATTCCACAGATAAAACTCCCACCAGCCCTTGCTCACGCAAGCCCTTTTTACTGACGTAAAAAAAGACGCTTTTCGCGTCTTACTGGTGGGAGTTATAAGCGGGGGAATTACAAGAGGTAAACCCAAGCTTTTAACTTTTCCACCGTGTCTTGCTCACACAACCCACTTTGTTTTGTAAACAAAACAAAAAAATCACGACTACGCCGTGATTTTGGTGGGAGTTATAGGGCTCGAACCTATGACCCTCTGCTTGTAAGGCAGATGCTCTCCCAGCTGAGCTAAACTCCCTAATGCATTGAATGCTCTTTTAATATACCAAAAAAAAATAGACTTGTCAACAAAAATTTAATAGATTATAAAAATATTTTTACGCTGATTATGCGTGGGAACTTTTAAAAAAGCAAGATAAAAAGTTTGTTTTTTTTATAAAATATTATATAATATAACTAATATGAAATATTTGAAAAATTTAAGTTTAATATTTGTATGCGTTTTCACTCTCCTTATAGGAGTGCTGCTTTTGTCTAATACTTTTGCGGGGGGGGGATTTTAAAACCCGATAATCCACCAGAACAAATATTGCCGCCCGATGAGGGGATAGACGCAGCACTTACCGGTACTCTCGGTGCTTTTACAATGATAAGGGACCCAGAAACAAAAATATCAAGGTTGTCCACCTACCCATCTGGTTATGGTATTAACATGAATAAAGATGGTAACACACTTCCCACTTCAAGTTGGACTTGGTATTCTAAGAGTTCAGGAGAGGCTTTGACTGCAAGTGGCGTCTTGATGGTGCGTTGTCTTTGGCTAAAAGTGCCGACAGGTTATCATTTTTATAAAGCCTATTTAAATCATGGTGGGAAATTAACTTCCTCAACCACATCGTCGACATCATTTAGTGATAGTGATTTGGCGGCTTTTGATGCCGTCATGCCTATGAGTAATCCAACAACACGTATTTATAAAAGCGCAGATGGTTACTGGATTGGCGATAAAAGTGGTTGGTGGCAAGGTGTAGCGGTTATTGAAAAAAATTCATGTTCAATATCTTACTACGGTGGTTCAGGTACCACTGGTAGTACCAATAGCACTGTTGCATATTATGGAGAGAGTCATAAAATGGCAAGTAATGGTTTCTCCAAAGTGGGCTATCATTTTACTCATTGGTCAAATACATATTTTACTGGCTCTGGTACTTCAACTGTAAATGTAAATGGTGGAGCATATATTTCTTGGAGTGATTTAACTAAATTTGTGGGCGCAGCAACGAATAACACACAGTTCAATGCAAATTGGGATGCAAACACATATACAATAAATTACCATCTCAATGGTGGCACACATGGATCTTATCATCCAACGAGTGCAACTTACGATAGTTCAGTGCAAATATCAAATCCAACTCGTGCAGGCTATACTTTTGCAGGGTGGACATTTAATGGAAATACAAGGTATGCAAAACATGGCACTACTTCAAACCCAACAACACCTTGGTCAAGCACATCTACGAAAGTAACATCAACATACTTTGAAAATCTTACCACAATAAACAATGGTACCGTTACCCTTACTGCAAATTGGACACCAATTACGTATCATGTTTGTGTAGATG
>CANBAX010000070.1 GCA_947366645.1 uncultured Clostridia bacterium | reverse complement strand
ACGCTCTTCCGATCTAGCTGCAGATTTAATACCTTTTTCCTTAACTTTTTCAATCTTGAACAGTGGCTCTAAACTTCCTGCAGTTTTATCACAATGTGCTTTAAGGGCATTATAGACATCACCAAATTTATGAATTAAATTTACGTCTATTCCTAAATCGCTGCATTTTTCTTCACATATTGCAACTATCATAGAGTCTTCATTTGGCATCTGTCGACTATTGAAATTTGGTTTATTGTTAGGTAGTTCAAGTTCTATATCTACAAATGGATTTGATAATTTCAGTTTATTTGTACGAGAATCCATTTTTATATTTTTATAAGTATCTACCTTTAAAATTCCGCGTTTTTGTAACAAATCAAAAAGCTTTCTCATGACTGGTGAGATGTAAATCAAAAGCTCCAAACCTATGAATTCTGTCACCTGAGGAAGGGTACTAATTTCGTCATTTATTTTTTCAAGTAGTCCTTTATTCTCTTTTGGCAAGATTTCATCTAGAAAATAATTAACGTCTGGGACTATATTATTTTGTAACAAATACTCTAACTTATCTATCGTTTTTATTACAGGTTTTTTCTCTAATGCAGAGGCGTCACCTTCACGTTTTGAACCTTCTATTTGTAAATTTGCGCGAGCCTCTTCACTTAGGTCTTTTGTTGCCTCAGCAAATTTCGCCTCTACATCTGCAATACAATAAAATGATGCGGATTCTTTATTTACAGCTTGTATATACTCGTCATAGTTATTTATAAGTTCATTTGCTTGCAAAATAGATGGATATGAAGTAGAAACTAATGGGTTAAATACTCGTAGTTCCCTTGAGTTGCCACTTCTTATAAGTTGTGACGACGCAAGTTTTAATATATCATGCTTTTTATCAGAAACATCTATGAGTGCTTCCACTTCTTCCAATAAGTTTTCAAATATTGTTTTATTATTAGTCTGGAGCGTAGTCAAGTCTTTAAGCCATGTTGTAGATGGTTCACTTTTTTTATTAAAAAGTATTTTTAATATTTTATCGCGTAAGTCAGTAATTTGTTCATATATTCCTTCTGTTGGGTTTTTATACCCTAGATAAGCCTTTAAAGAAGAAGCAACTGCGTTTAATGAAGGTGCTTTATAGTAGTATCCATTCTTAATGAAGCCATCTATTAATGGAAGAAAATATTCTTCAAGTGCTTTTTCTATTGGGACATCTTGATGTTTTGGAAAAACCAGTTTCGCTCTTCTTAAAGTTTGTTTTTCTTCAAAGGAAAGTTCTGTTTTCTCTGACTTTTGTGTAACGGAATTGCTTTCGGCTGCTTGAGGAGTAGTTTTATTCTTTTTCTTTTCCTTCTTTTCCATTCTCGCTTCTCGACGTGCGGCACGAAGTGCCTCCAGGTTTCGCTTATCCTCTTCAGCACGCTCTTTTGCAAGACGTGCCTCTTCTTGACGGCGCTGCTCTTCCAACTCTTTTATTTTAGCAAGATTTTTTATCGTTAAGCCAAAGTTTGTTTTATTAACCCTATTTTTAAGTCTTTCATATTCTTCATTTGATAAAACTATCTCTGGAAGTTTTTTAACAGTGATTTCTTTTTTCTTAGTTCTCTCAATAGTTATCGCGTTTTCGTTTTCGCTTTCAGTTCGTGTTTGCTCCTGTTGTGCTTTTGCAAGAAATGGATAAGGATTACGGACAAAATAGTCACGAAGTGGAAGTTTATTCCCCTCCTCCTCCATAACTAATGAGGCAAGCATAAATTCTAGCATACTTGGGTCAGAGGAGATGACGGACATATTTTGCATACAAGTTACCGCATTATCTATTCCAAGATATCGCTCCAAAATTTCGCTAATTGGGCTAAGATTTTTAACATTTACTTTCTCTATTTGTGTTAAGTGATTTATATCAAGCGTAAACTCGTCACTAATTGCAACAGCATAATTATGTGGAGTCTTTTCTGATTTTGACCTTTCAGCGTACGTCTTTTTACTTATTAATTTTTCAATTTCCTCGGCTAGAGATATATTTACGTCTGAAACAATGTTTGAATTAATAAGAAGTAATGATGGAGAGGCTTTTATTCTCATTAAAAGTTGAACATTTATATCATTGCTACTCTCATTGCTGTTACATAGTTTTAGCATATCTATAGCGTCTTCAATTTCTTTAGATTTTGCAAGCAAGATGCTTGGTGCAGCCTTTACTATTTCAAGTGGGTCATACACAAAAGTATTTGTTTTTTTATCATATAAAAGTTCATTAAGTACATTCAAAATTTCTTGAACTGACTGTGCATTTAAGTTATATGCTAATGACGCACATTGTTCAATAACCTCTTTTGCCTCCGCTTGAGTAAATAATTCCTTAGGTTGTCCCTTTTTAGAATAATATTTTTCAAGCATCAATGCCTCAAGGGAGGTTTGAAATTTTTCTAGACTTGCACCTTGTATATTTGTTTTTATTGCAAATTTAAATGGGTCTACACCTAACGACTTTGCTTCGCGTAGGACATCTATAAATTCCTCTTTTACATTGTTATTTTCTTTCGTGAAAACGGCAATAGTGTTATCTACCACCCCTCTTGCATAATCGCGTCTTTCTTCGCGATTATATCCTTCTATATCATTCTTAACAAAGGCTTCATAGACTTCTTGCAAGGTGGCTAAAAGTTGTTCATTACTTTTTTCACAAATATTATTGATAAATAATTCAATTTCATCTTGGTCAAAACAAAAATGTGTTGCAAATATTTTCCTAATTTCTTCTGTTGCACTTTTGAATTTAGCATTGCTTGCAAGAAGTTCTTTTATTGCTTCTTGCTCCTGAATTGTAATATTTCTTATTGACGTGAGTGTCCTCTTTATTCTTGCCATTTTTCCTCCCGTATTTCACTTTATATTATAGTTTACTAAAACAATAATGTCAATACCAAAAAAAAGTGGCATTGCCACTTTTTTAAGATTTTTATCCATTGATTTGCTTTGCTACTTCTTCAGCAAGGTCATCATGTCTTTTTTCAAGACCTTCCCCTAATTCCCATCTTACGAAACGGCGGATAGAAAGTTTTTCACCTATCTTTAATGTCATTTCGTTCATATACTGAGTGATAGTCATGTTGGAATCTTTAACATATGCTTGGTCCATAAGGCAAACATCTTGATAATATTTATTTACTCTGCCTTCTACCATTTTTTCTACGATTTGGGCTGGTTTACCTTCATTTATAGCTTGTGCGCGAAGTACCTCTTTCTCTGCATCTAAAGCAGCAGTTGGGACTTCCTCACGTCTTACATACAATGGATTTGCTGCTGCAATTTGCATTGTAATATTTTTACCTATTTCTTGGAAAAGTTCGGTTTTAGCTACGAAGTCTGTTTCACAGTTGATTTCGCAGATAACGCCTATTCTTCCACCCATATGAAGATATGAGAATATAGCACCCTCGGCTGCAATTCTACTTTGCTTTTTAGCTGCCGCTGCAATTCCCTTCTCTCTGAGCCATAAAGCTGCTTTTTCAAAGTCACCGTCACATTCTGTAAGTGCTTTTTTGCAGTCCATCATTCCTGCGTTTGTGCGAGCACGAAGTTCGGCAACAT
This sequence comes from uncultured Clostridia bacterium, assembly GCA_947366645.1. Classification (GTDB taxonomy): domain Bacteria; phylum Bacillota; class Clostridia; order Christensenellales; family UBA1242; genus Caccovivens. The sequence goes on along the minus strand of CANBAX010000070.1, from coordinate 833 downwards.
CTTTTGCTGTAAATGCCATAATTACTCTCCTTTATCAGCGGTTTCCGCTTCTTTTACTTCTTTCTTCTTTGGAGCTGGTTTCTTTTTTGCTGGTTTTTTATTTGGTTTTTCTTCCCCTGCTTCTGCCATCTCAAGATTTGGTTTCATTTCAGTGAGTGCTTTTTCAAGGTCAATGGTTTCGTCTTCGTTTGTTTCTTCCTTCTTCATTGACACGCCTTCTCTTGCTTCGATAACTGCGTCTGCAAGCGCCCCTGCAATAAGTTTTACAGAACGAAGTGCATCGTCATTTCCTGGAATAACATAGTCAATTCCGTCTGGATTACCATTGGTGTCTACAAGACCTACCATTGGAATGCCAAGGTTTACACATTCTTTAACGCAAATATGCTCTAAAGATGGGTCTACAACAAATACTACACCTGGGAGTTCTCTCATTTCTTTAATTCCACCGAGATTCTTTTCAAGTTTATCTCTCTCGGCTTTAAGAAGAGTAACTTCTTTCTTTGGAAGAAGGTCAAATTCCCCCACCTTTTCCATTTGATTTAATTTGTTTAACCTCTCAATTCTTGTCTTGATAGTCTTAAAGTTTGTAAGACAGCCACCAAGCCATCGAGTGTTAACATAGTACATTCCGCATCTTTCTGCTTCTTCTTTGATAGCTTCCTGTGCTTGTTTTTTTGTGCCTACGAATAGCACGCTTTTTCCACTTGCGACTACATCTCTTACAAAGATATATGCCTTGTCTACAAGTAGTGATGTGTCTTCTAGATTTATAATATGAATATCATTTCTTGCAGTGAAAATGTATTTCTTCATCTTTGGGTTCCATTTCC
>CANBAX010000069.1 GCA_947366645.1 uncultured Clostridia bacterium | reverse complement strand
GATTTTAATAAGAATAGTTGCCCTTTTAATTGTTGACAAAGAATTTTTAAAAAAGTATACTTTAAATATGGAAAGAGAAGAAGATATATTAACAATGTGTGAAAACCAATTAGAATTTGATTTTTCATCACTAGAAAATGTAAATGAGGAAGAGGAAAGTTCCCTTCTTCCTGAAGGTTTTTTAAATGCAAGAAATCATGACTGGATAGATGAAGAGGTGCTTTTCATCGTCGTGAAAGAGGGAAATGGACTGGGTAAAGAAAGTTATAACCTCGACCTTTGTGGTAAAAAAATGATAGACTGGGTGCTAATAGCGGGAAATGGCTGTGAAGAAAAGGTCATAAATGTGCCAGTTGATATTTTTACTTCATTAAAGACGATAGAAACTAAAAAACCATACATGGCGGTATTCTATTCAAGCACGCCTTTACTTGACAAGCAAACTTTCTATAAAGTTATGGACTATTTTTGCAAAAATGGTATGAACGCACTCGCTCTACCAAAAGGCTATGTGTTTAAAACAGAATTTGTAAAGAATAACGATACTTTTGTTTCTGGAAAGGTAATGGACTTCAGTCAAAAAGCATTTTATGTAGTCGATAACGCAAGGGCGCTTTCAAGGGTTTCAAAATATTTGTATGATAAAATAAAAAAATTTCATTTTGATAATGGCGTAATTATGTATGGCGAAGAAAGTATATATATTGATGCAGATGTCGAAATTGAAAGTGGTGCGATTATCTATTCAAATAATATTTTAAAAGGCCAGACATATATAGGCAAAAATGCGATACTTGATGCCAATAATATTATAAGCGATAGCATTGTCGCACAAAATAGTTATGTTATATCAAGTTATATTGAAAAAAGTAAAGTCAAAGAAGGCTCAAGTATAGGTCCCTTTGAAAAACTTGTAAATCAAGAAGGTTAAAATGTATATTGTTGTAGGGCTAGGCAATGTAGGGTCAAGATATGATAACACCTATCATAACTTGGGATTTATGGCGGTAGATAAACTCGCAAAGGACTTGGGGGTTACTTTTTCAAAACACTCGTGTAAGTCAAGTCTGGCTGAGGGACGAGGTAAAGATAAATTCATACTTGTAAAACCAGAAACTTATATGAATAATAGTGGCGAGGCATTAGTGCTACTTAAAAAGAAATATAAAGAAGCAAAATTCTTGGTGGTTGTTGACGATATTGACCTTCCTGCTGGTAAGGTACGCTATCGCGAGCGTGGAAGCAGTGGCACACATAATGGTTTAAGGAGTATAGTTTCATATATAGGGGAGGATTTTGAAAGAATAAAGGTAGGCACCGGCAGAGATGAAAGTCTTGACCTTGCTGACTTTGTGTTATCAAAAATAAAGGATAAGACAACCTTTGATAAGGCGATAGAAGAGGCCACTAAAATGATAATGGAGAAATTATGATACTGGATAATATCTTGTCAAATAGGTACGTTTCAGGGGTGGGCGAAGGAGAAAAAGTAATTTTACTAGGTGAAAAAAATCGCCTTGTTTTTTTGTGTAGTGATTTTGCGAGTGCAGGCAAATATAAGCGTGCATTTGAAAGCTTAGGCAAAAAATCGGTAATTGTTACGGCATCAAGAGAGGGGGAAAGAGAAAAGGACGCAAATTTACTTCCTTATGTTTCGGCAATAAACAGTTTTTTAGAGGGAAAAACCGAGGTGCTGTTGGTGCTTCCATGTTCCGCACTAACAAAATTTGATTTGTCCTTGTATCAAGAAATTATAAAACTAAACCTAGGCGAGGAATATACCTTTAAAGCCCTAATAGAAAAGTTAATAAATCTTGGCTATACGCGTGAGGACTTGGTGACAAAGGAAGGGGAGTTTGCCCTTAGAGGAGATATTTTAGACATCTTTGTTGTGGGAGAAAGTAGCCCTTATCGTATAGAGTTTTTTGGCGAAGAAGTTGAGGCAATTTATACTTTTGACCCTGCCAGCATGAAAAATCTCACGGCACTTCAAAGTTGCAAAGTATTACCAGCAATTCTAAAGGTGGGAGAGGATAACATATTCTCTCTGAAAGGCTTTAAGGTGGTTGATGAGCCTAAACGCATTGAAGATGAGTTTGAACTTTTGCTTAAAAGTTACAGCTCGCTTTCATATTTTAAAAAGGAAAATTACCCTAACTTTGATGAACTTTGCTCTAAGGGAGATTTAATATTTAATAGTCCAAATTTAAGGGAAGAGGGCTATCAAAATCATAAACTTCCTACACGCTCATATCTAACTGATTTTATGGCACTAAAGCAGGACTTAATAAGCGGAATGGAAATGAACTTAGCTGTTATCTTGTACGCTGGGGACAGAAAGGATAAACTCAAAGAGTTTTTAACTGAAAATGGACTTTGCTTTCATGACTATGAAAAAGAGGAACTGCGACAAGGAAAAATTTATCTTTCAAATCAAAGTTTTCCATTTAGTTACAGCTTTTTAAAAGAAAGAGTTCTTGCTATAGGCATAGACAGTCTTTTCAGGCAAAATGTTTCCACTTTTACTAAGGGGAAGCATGCGGTTTTTTATCTTCCAAAACTTGGGGATTATGTAGTCCACACCTTTCATGGAATAGGCAAATGCATAAGAATTGAAAGAATGAAACTCGGCGATTATGAAAAAGACTATTTTGTAATCGAATATAAGGGCGGCGGAATATTATATCTGCCTAGTGAAGAGGCAAACACAATTTCCGCATATGTAGGAAGTGAAGTAAATCCACGCCTTTCTGCTCTTGGCGGTGCGGAGTTTTCAAGACTGAAGGAAAGGGTAAAATCCGGACTTAAAGAAATGGCGATAAGCCTGACAGAAATATATAATGAAAGACAACACGCAAAAGGATTTAAGTTTAAACGAGATGAATTTCTTGACAAGAAGTTTGCAGATGCTTTCGGGTTTAATGAAACTAATGACCAATTAAAAGCCATATCTGATATTGAAAAGGATATGGAAAGTGAAAAAATCATGGATAGGCTTATCTGTGGCGATGTTGGCTTTGGTAAAACAGAGGTCGCACTTAGAGGTGCTTTCAAATGCGTTTATAATGGTAGACAGGTGGCACTTCTTTGTCCAACAACAATATTATCACAACAGCACTACCTCACAGCAAAAAAGAGAATGGAAGAGTTTGGTGTTAAGGTAGAAGTGCTTAATAGGTTTAAGACGCCAAAAGAGGTAAAATTAATCTTGACTAGACTTAAAGAAGGACAGGTGGATATGCTTATCGGCACTCATCGCCTTCTTGGCAAAGATGTTGAGTTTAAGGATTTGGGACTTCTAATCTTAGATGAAGAGCAGCGCTTTGGGGTGGAAGATAAGGAAAAAATCAAGAATGCAAAACGAAGGGTAGACGTTTTGTCCCTTTCTGCCACTCCAATTCCAAGGACGCTTAATATGTCGTTATCAGGAATAAGAGATATAAGTATTATTGAAACGCCGCCTCGTGAAAGATTGCCTATTCAAACTTATGTTACAGAGCAAACTGATGAACTTATAAAAGATGTGCTATCTCGTGAACTTTCAAGGGGCGGAATTAGTTTTATAATCTATAACAGGGTGGAAACTATCCTCGAATTTGCCAGCTTTATTCGAAGGCTTGTTCCTAATGCAAGGGTGGGAATTGCACACGGCCAAATGGCGGAGCGGGAACTTGAAGGCATCATAAACAGCCTCTATGAAGGTCAATATGATATTTTAATTTCTACTACACTTATTGAAAATGGAATTGACTTGCCACAGGCAAACAGTATGATAATAATTGACGCAGATAAATTGGGACTGGGTCAACTCTACCAAATCAGGGGCAGGATAGGGCGAAGTGATAAATTAAGCTATGCGTATTTGTTGTACGATAAAAATAAAGTAATGACAGAAGATGCCTATAAGCGCCTTAGCGCTATCAAGGAGTTTAGTGAACTTGGCAGTGGCTTTAAAATAGCAATGCGTGACCTTGAAATAAGGGGTGCGGGCAACATTTTTGGAAAGGCACAGCATGGTCATATTGAAAAAGTGGGTTACGATATGTTTGTAAAACTTCTTGACGAGGCGGTGAAGGAGTTACAGGGCAAAAAAATAGCGACAGAAAACGAAGTTAAACTTGAAGTAAGCCTTGACGGCTATATTCTTGAGGATTATATCTCTTCAAGTGATGAGCGTATTCTTATGTATACAAAGATTAGTAATATTTCAAGTGAAGCGGAGGAAAAAGAATTACTAAATTCTATGGAAGACGGTTATGGCGCTGTGCCAAACGAAGTAAAAAATCTATGCCGCCTTGCACTTTTAAAAAACCTTGCTTCAAAGTTTGGAATTAATAAGATAAGAATAAATAATAACACCTGCCTACTCACTTTAAATAAGAGTGAAGATATAATTTCGCCAGCACTTTCAGTCAACTTGAAAGAGTATGGCGGGGTATTGTCCTTTGATGTGCTACCTAAAATTACATTTAATCAACCATTAAACACTCAGCAAAAGGTGGATATGCTTATTTCCTTTAT
>CANBAX010000068.1 GCA_947366645.1 uncultured Clostridia bacterium | reverse complement strand
CATTGTAAGAACTAAGGAATATTTTCATTCAACACAAGGTAAAGGAAACATTAAAATAAAAGAAGTTTTATTAATTGCATTAACAAGGAGGTAATATGAAAAAATATGTTGATTTAAAAAAGTATAATATAGAGTTTAAAAATCTATTGTCGGGGCCTGCTCAAATCGGAAGAATGATTAATTACATAATTTATACCGGTGAGGGCAAGCTTTTACATAAACCTGGGAACAGAACGATAAAATTAGAAAATAACATAGGTAGTGCATGGACTATTGAGTTTATGATTGGTCTAAATCTTGTAAAACTGCGTAGTCTAACCCTCAAAAGTGAATCATATGTTTTGGAATTAACAGAAATTGGAAAAGAGATTTATGATTTATTGCAAGATAAAGGTTGTATTGCAGATATATATGAAGGCAATAGTGTTAAAGAACTTAAAGATGATTTAAAACGAAATAAAATAGATGAAATTTATATTTTGTTTGAAAAAGCATTTAGAAAAAGTGCAGTATTTAAAAACCTTATTATTTATTTAGATATTGAAAACTGCAGTCAAGATAATATGACAGTTTCAAAAAGTGAATTTAACGATAACTTTTTTGCAGAAATGTTGCAGTTTTATGAAAATCAGCAATTAAATTTGGCATCAAGAACCAGCACTGGTGGTAATAGAGTTCCAAGTTTAGTTCAAATGTGTGAATTTTTGGATTACTGCACTGTAACTAAAGGACGAATAATTTTTAAGAAAGATAAATTGTTGAATGAGAAGAAAGATGATACTTCCGCAGTTGTTTCTCAAAATGAATTAATTGAAATGATAAAAAAAGAAGATATGCTTAATAAGCGAATACAGAAACTTGCTGAAGAATTTGGGGAAGATGGTAATACGATAGTCACTTCTACTGCTAGGTTGAGTCAGGTACAATCTGCATTCAAGGATAGGTTAATAAAAGAAAATGGTCAAAGTTGTGTGATTTGCGGTATTAAAAATAGGGAAATGTTGATAGCAAGCCATATTAAACAATCGTCATTATCAAATATTTTCGAAAAAGCGGATAATAACAACGGCTTACTTTTATGTGCTAATCATGACAAATTGTTTGATAGATTTTTAATAACTTTTAACGATAAAGATGGTTCAATAATAATTTCTAATAATCTAGATATTGATGATAAAGTCATTTGTGGCTTAAACTCAAATTTTAAATTGCCTTCAACATTATTAACTCCGCAAAGACGAAATTTTTTAAAGTGGCATAACGATGAATTTTTTAAAAAGAATAAATAAAAGCATAGCAAGACTATGCTTTTTTAAACAAAAAAGCACTTTTGTCATACATATATATGTATAGGAGTGCATATGCAAAGGTTTTACATAAAAAGTGGTAATAATTTAAAAGGTGCGTTAACGGTGGATACTGCCAAAAATGCGCTTCTTCCTATTTTGGCTGCCTCAATTATGGTGGAAGGCGAGGTTACACTTTTGAAGGCGACACGGTACTCTGACATAGACGCGATGTGTGATATTTTAGCCTATTTAGGTGCGCTTATCAAATGGCAGGGGGACACTGTTATCATTGACGCGAGGGGGATTAACGGCAGTGACATTACTTTAAGTCAGTCCAGTAAACTTCGCGCCTCTATTTTTGCACTTGGGCCTTTACTTGCTAGGCAAAAAATTGCAAAAGTGGCTTATCCTGGAGGTTGTGACATCGGAGTGCGACCAATAGACATACATATAAGCGGACTTAAAGCCATGGGCGCACATATAATTGAAAAAAACGGCTTTATCTATGCAAACGGCAAAAATATGAAGGGCTGTGATATTTCGCTCAGCTTTCCTAGTGTTGGAGCCACTGAAAACCTTATGATGGCTGCCGTGCTTACCAAGGGCAGAACAAGGCTTTTTAATGCGGCAAAAGAGCCGGAAATAGTTGATTTACAGGGGTTTCTTAATATGTGCGGTGGGAAAGTGTCGGGTGCGGGAAGTGATTGCATAACTATTGAAGGGGTGAAAAAACTAAATAAAAGCATCACTTATCAACCAATTTCCGACCGTATTATCACAGGCACACATTTACTTGCCTGTGCTATGTGTGGTGGCAAAATAACTTTAAATAATGTAAATCCTTCCCATAACGACGCATTAATTTCATATCTGCGCAAATCTGCTTGCCAGCTTGATATAAAAAATGATAAAATAACAATGAAATCACAGGGGCGGCTGAAAAGTTTTGGCGAGGTGGAAACCGCGATATACCCCGGGTTGCCCACCGATTTACAAGCGCAGATTATGGCGCTGCAGTGTATAAGTGAAGGCTCCTGCATGATAGTGGAAAACCTATTTGAATCACGATTTAAGCATGTGCCAGAACTTATTAAACTTGGCGGCGACATCAGATGCAAAAACAATATCTGTTTTATTAGTGGCAGGGAAAAACTTTATGGTGCCACCGTGACAGCCAAGGACCTTCGTGGTGGTGCAGGGTTGGTGCTGGCTGGACTTGTTGCTGATGGGTATACCACTGTTGAGGGTATAGGTTATATAGACAGGGGCTATTATAAACTGGAAAGTCAGTTAAGGCTTCTGGGTGCCAACATTACAAGGGAGGAATTTTGAAGAAAAAACTTTTAATAATTTTATCTGCAATAGGTGGCGTGGTGGCGGTTTTCGTTATTCTTTGCTTCACTCTTTTTTCTTTAAAGACGGTGGAGGTGGATTTTCGCACAAGCACCACTGTTTTAACTGGACAAGCACAGGAAATTGTGGAGAGCGGTGAGTTTGGCTATGGTGGAAGTGTGCTTTTTATGGGCAAGAGAAATCCTATTGCAAAAATTGAAAAAACCTTTCCGTATATTAAAGTAATAAATATTGAAACTGTGTTTCCTTCAAAATATATTATCCATGCCAGCGAAAGGCAACAGGTGTATGCTCTTGAACTTAACGACAAAACCTATATCTGCGATGAAGATTTTAAGGTGCTGGAAATTCATGACGGAAAGAGTGAAGATTTAGAAAAAAAACCTATTCTTTTTAAAGGCCTGCGGGTAAAGAATTCAAATGCTTTGGCGGGGGAGTTTTTAGACATCGAAAACAAGGTAGATGTTTATTCCGCGTTTGTAAAAAACAACAGATTATTACATGAACAAATGTCCATAATAGAAAGTATTGAAACAGGCGTCATGAAAAATGACATCAATATCGAGGAGCAGTATGTTGCGATAAAAACTTACAGCGGGCAGACTTTTATTCTGAAAAATGCGGTGGACAGGCTGGAATACAAAGTTATGCATATGCTTAGAGTATATTCCCAAATATATTCCCTTGTTGGCAGTGCCATTGATAGAGATAAGCCTGCCGAGGGCGAAAATGTTTGGACTAAGGAAAAACTAGACAGCGCAAGAGTGGAAATAAGAAGTTTCTATCTTTCAGACGGTCATGAGGAAAGTGATATGAGAATAGACATATATCCACAAAATATGGACAATTAATTTGACAAATAGAATAAAAATCACTAAACTTAGTATATAAAGGGGCAAATTTATGACAAAAGATTATGTTTTAGTGCTTGATATAGGTTCCTCAAAACTTCGCGTTATGCGTGCGGGAGAGGGTGTAAACAACACTTTTACACTCAAAGGCTACGCTGAAAGCGAATATGACGGTTATTATGAAGGACGATTTTTAAATCCCGATGCGATAGGCGACTGCGTACGTGGGCTTTTGAATGAACTTGATATTCAGGCAAGCAAGTATGACAGCAAGATATATATTGGTGTGCCAAGCGAGTTTTCCTCTGTTGTTTGCACAACCGCAACCTATAACCTCGGGGAAAGGCGAAGAATAAGAAAAAGCGACATCGACAACCTTTTCTATACCGCTGGCGAAAAAGCCAAAAGCGAGAATGTTGAGATAGTTAGCGTGAACCCAATTTCATATAAACTTGATGAGGGACGACTTTCAAATAATCCTATCGGCGAGCAGGCAACAAGTATACTTGCAGAGCTTTCAATAGTGTACAGCGTAAAAGGCTTTATTGACCTATTTAATAGAATAGTAGCAAGTCTAGGGTTTGAAAGTGTTGAATATATTTCAGAGCCTTTGGCAGAAGGATTATTTTTAGTAAGCAAAGAAGAGCGTGAAAACCTTAACATGTTGATTAATGTTGGCGACCTTACAACAAATGTTTCCTTTATTAAAGGCGAGGGGCTTGCCTCACTTGCTTCCTTTTCAATAGGTGGGGGGCATATCACAAACGACCTATCTGAAGCCTTTGACCTATCGCTTGCAGAGGCGGACAGGTTGAAAAAACAGATTATTCTTTCCTTAAAAGGCAAAAATAATGATTTCTATGAACTTATGACTGACAATGGCAGGGTTATTAAAATTCCTCTCAACACCGCAAACGATATAGTGGCGTCTAGAATAGAGATTATCGCAAGTGCAGTAAGCCAGTGCGTACAACTCTTCTCTTCTCAGTTTATTTCTTATCTGCCAGTTTTCTTGACTGGGGCAGGAGTAAGC
>CANBAX010000067.1 GCA_947366645.1 uncultured Clostridia bacterium | reverse complement strand
CAATATAAAAAAGAACAAAATAGTGGGCTTAAAGAACGATTTAAAACGTTATTAAAAAAATTCCATCCAAATAATCTCATATTTAAAATTTTTGAAATTTTTATTACTCGAATGGGAATGAAAACTACAAACAACGAAACAGTTGGCTACATGGATAAAGGTGCACTTCTAATCATAAAAAATTATATCTATGGATTAAGCCATGATTACAGTGCAAAATACCTCATTATTGATGAAATGCAAGATTTCACCCCAGTCGACTTATTTATCTTTAAGAAAATGTGGTCTTGTCCTAGCATTGTACTTGGAGATATCAACCAGTGCATAGAAAAAACACTTTCGCAAGAATATCTTCACGAGATGTCAGATTTCTTAGGCACAAAACTATTAGAACTTAAAAAGACTTATCGTTCGACCAAAGAAATTGCAAGCTTTGCAAACAGTATAATAGGTTTAAAAGATATTGAATTTGTAAACCGAAGTGGTCAAGCCCCAATACTTTATAGCACACAAAATATTGCACTTGTAATTAAAAACATTATTGAAAATGAATGTCGTAACTTTGCACACACAGCCATCATTTGTAAATGTCAAAGTGAAGTAGACAGGCTTGGAGGAAAACTTAAAGGTGTAATCGACTTTAAAGAATTAGTTGAGCCTGACGACTATAACAACAAAGTACTTTTAACAACCTGTGCAACTGCAAAAGGAATAGAATTTGACTGCGTAATTCTGCCATATGCCGATAAAGACAACTATCATAATAGTCTAGATAAAAATATTATATATGTTTCTTCAACAAGGGCTCTACATAAACTTTTCTTTATTTCTGAAAAACAAGAAACAAAATTTATAAAAGATATCCAAAAAATTGAAATGTAAATTTATACATTTTGAATAAACAAATCCAAATTAAAAGTTTAATATAGTGGAATAGTCTATAAAGCCAAAAATATATTGCTAAAGAATGTCTAAATAATTTAAAACTAAAAGAAATGCAAAATGCCAAAAACCACCTAAATAATTACAAATTCAAAATTTTAGGTGTGGAAATGTGGATAACTTCCCTTTATTTGTCCACATATACACCATTATTCAACATTTTGCATAAAAATAAACGCAAATGTATAAATATTTATTTGTGGAAATGTGGATAACTATAATGTGGATAAATCGCTAGTGTCTTGCCTGTAAATAACTTGACACTAGCTTTATTTTTATATAAAATAAGGTATTAAATATGAAGGAGCAATTATGCAAAACAAAGATAAAATAACGCCTCGAAAATTGTCGGGTTTTATGGAACTTATGCCAGAAAAGCAAATTATCTTTGATGACATGAAAGAAAAAATTCAAAAGGTGTTTAGAAGAAATACCTTTTCTCCACTTGACACACCTGTACTTGAATTATCTAATATCCTGCTTGCAAAATCAGGTGGCGAGATAGATAAGGAAATTTACCACTTCGTAAAAGGTGACACTGAAATTGCTATGAGATATGACCTTACCGTTCCCCTAGCACGCTTTGTCGCTATGAATTATGATAAACTTTCCTTTCCTTTTAAAAGATATCAAATCGGCAAAGTTTACCGCGGAGAAAAAGCACAAAAGGGTCGCTTTCGCGAGTTTTATCAGTGCGATGCCGACATAATAGGAAATGAACAACTTCCTATCGTAGCAGATGCCGAGTGCATAAATCTCATTCACGAGGTTTTTAAAGAACTTGACCTTGATGTAACCATAAATGTGTCAAATAGAAATATTCTTTTTGGGCTTATTGAAAATCTTGGGCTGAAAGACAAAACCTCAGAGCTTTTAACTTTGCTTGATAAATTACCTAAAATGGGCAGAGAAAAAACAAAGGAATGTTTAACGGAAATTATACACAATAATGAGGCAGTCGAACTTCTATTAAATGTGTGCAGTACAAGTGGTGACGGCAATGAGATTATATGTAGCATATTAAATTGTGCAGATAATGAAACTTTTAACAAAGGCATAAATGAACTTAAAGAATTGTTTACTTATATTAAGGCTTATGGCATAAAAAATGTTATCCTTAATCTCGGCATTATACGTGGGCAAAACTATTATACTGGCACAATTTTTGAAACATATTTAAATGGTCGCCCAGAGTTTGGTGCTATATGTGCCGGTGGCCGATACGACAACCTTGCCGAATATTACACCGATAAAAAACTCCCTGGTGTTGGAATGAGCATAGGCCTTACCCGCCTTTTCGACCAACTTGATAGCCACAATATGCTTCACGGAAGAGATAACCTTACAGAACTTGCTATTATTCCTCTTGGTGATACAGTAAAAGAGTGTCTAAAACTTAGCGCCTATTTTAAAAGCCAAGATATAGTTTGTGAAGTAAACTATGACACCCGCTCTTTCAAAGCAAAACTAAGAGAGGCGGACAAAAAGAAAGTTCCTTACATATTAGTTGTAGGAGAAAACGAAGTTGCCTCTGGCACCTACTCACTTAAAGATATGACAAAGGGCGAACAATACAACTTAAGCAAGGAAGAATGCATAAGTAAAATTAAAAACAAAGGTTAATCCTTTGTTTTTTGTTAAAATTTAACATTAATATGGTATAATAATACTGTGAACAACCGCATTAGAGAAAAAATTAAATTGCTTCCAACCAAAAGTGGCGTATACATCATGAAAGATTGTAGCGGCACTGTCATTTATGTCGGTAAGGCAAAGGTGTTGAAAAATAGAGTAAGTCAGTATTTCCGTAACTCCCCTAAACCAAGCAAGGTACAAGCCATGGTGGACAGTGTAGACGATTTTGAATACTTTATCACCATGAGTGAAATGGACGCCCTTGCACTTGAAAGCAATTTAATAAAAAAATATCAACCTTTCTATAATATTCTACTTAAAGACGGGAAGCAGTTTCCGTATATTAAAATTAATATGAAAGAACCTTATCCAAAATTGGAAATTGTAAGAAAAGTCAAAAAAGACGGGGCAAAATATTTTGGCCCATATTTTGCTGGACTTGACGCAAGAGAAATTGTCAAAACTGTGAATGCGGCTTTCCGCCTTCGCACTTGCAGTCAAAAAATAACGGCAACCTCCATGGCAAAGCGGGAATGCCTCAATTATAGTCTTGGGTTGTGCAGCGGAGCCTGCACAAAAAAAATATCGCCTAGTGAATATTCAAAAGAAATAGACAAAGTAATCAACTTTTTAAATGGAAATGACGACGAAATAGAAGAAATACTTCAAAATAAAATGAAACTCGCGTCACAAAATGAAAATTATGAAAGTGCGCTAATCTATCGCGACAGGTTAAAAATGATTTCCAAGCTTAAACAGAGAATTGTTGCAAACCTACCTAAAAATGTAAACAAAGATGTTTTTGCGTATGTTACAAATGGGCTTTCTGGTGTAATCACAAGCATGGTAGTGCGAGGCGGAAAAATACTTGGTGTGATGAACTATGCGTACAATGACGCCGAACTTGAAGAAAAAGAAACTTTATTTAATTTTCTAACGCAATATTATCAAAATGTTTTAATCCCAGACGAAATTATACTTAGTCATGAAATTGAAAACACTGACACGCTTATTGAGTTTATTGGCAAAAAAGCAAATATTGTAACAAAACCACACGGAATTAACAAACAGCTTTTAGATATGGCGAAAGACAATGCTCATGACTATCTTGAAAAACATATAGAAAAAGAAAAAATAAAATACAACAATACTTATGGTGCTTTAAAGTTGTTACAAGAAAAATTAAAACTTAGCAATTTTCCCCATCGCATGGAGTGTTACGATATTTCAAATATTAGTGGAACTAATAAGGTCTGCTCCATGGTTGTCTTTATAAATGGTGAGCCATCTAAGAAAGACTACCGCAAATTCAAAATTAAGTATGTAAAAGGCTCAAACGATTTTGCCTCACTTCAAGAAGCACTAACAAGACGGCTGACAAGACTTAAAAATAAGGACGGCGAAAGTTTTAAAGAAAAGCCCGACCTTCTTATTATAGACGGAGGCAAGGGACAACTTTCTTCTTGTTATGAAATTTTAGAAAAAAGTGGAATTACTGGCATAGATATGATAAGCCTTGCTAAGCGAATTGAAGAAGTTTTTAAACCACAGTCCAATATTCCTACCCTTCTAAAACCTGCGAGCGCGGAACTAAAACTGCTTCAAAGAATTCGAGATGAGGCACACCGCTTTGCGATAACCTTTCACAGGCAGATAAGAACGCAAAAGCAAACACATAGCGCACTTGACGATATAAAAGGACTGGGTGACAAGAAAAAACAGGCACTTCTTGACGCATTTGAAAATATCGACAATATTAAAAATGCATCTATCGATGAGCTTATAATCGTGAAAGGAATACACATGGCGCTTGCTCAAACAATATTTAATCATTTCCACGATAGCAACTGATGTATTTTATTTTGAATTCTTGGCAAAAAAGTATATACTGGACTAGTAAAAGGAGAAAAAATATGAATAAAATAACAATGGTACAATATGGAAGCGGCAAAAAGAGCAAATACACAATGCGTAACGCACTAGAA
>CANBAX010000066.1 GCA_947366645.1 uncultured Clostridia bacterium | reverse complement strand
TCCCTACACGACGCTCTTCCGATCTGCTTGTAGCCAACATGATAGATATTGGTGTTGCAAACCATAACTATAGGTATATTATCATAATGGGCGCAGTTGTAATTGCTTTAAACATTGTTGGCATTACTTGTGCTTTGATTTGCCAAAAATTTGCTTCTACTGCTTCTACCGGAGTTGCTTATAGCATTAGAAAGGCAATGTTTGAACATATTAACACCTTTTCCTTTGCTGAACTTGATAAGTTTGGTACTGCAACTCTAAATAACCGTATAACACATGATGTGACGCGTATACGTCAAGCTGTGGGAATGTTTATTAGGCAGGTTATGCGTTCCCCTCTTCTTCTAATCGGTTCCGCCGCCATGGCAATGATAATCGACCTTAAATTATCATTAATATTCCTTATAATTGCACCGCTTACTATTGGTGCTGTATTTCTTGTTTTAAAAGTTACAGAGCCTCTTTATGATAAAACTCAAAAAAATCTTGACAAAGTCAGTGAAATAACTCGTGAAAACTTACAAGGCGCCAGAGTAGTGCGTGCATTCAACAAGCAAAATTATGAGGAGGCACGCTTCTCTGTTTCTGCTAAAAACCTACGCAAGTCTTCTATTAAAGTAACCAACATATCTGCTCTTCTTACCCCTATTACAACTACGATTATTAACTTTTCAATTATCGCGGTACTTTGGTTTGGTGGATTGCAGGTTAATATTGGCTCGCTCACACAAGGTCAAGTCATTGCTTTTATCAACTACATGACACAGATTTCTGCCGCCCTTGTTTCTGTTGCAAACATTATTATTGCATTTATTAAAGCTTTTAATTGTGCGGGAAGAATAAATGAGGTGTTTGACACAAAACCCTCCGTCATTGAAACAAATAAAGAGGATATTATACTTTCACCACTTGCGTCGGCTCCTAAAATTGAATTTAAGAATGCATCATTTGCTTATCATGGTGCTTCCAAAGAAGCAATTAAAAATCTTAACCTTGTAATCAATAAGGGGGAAACTATAGGTATAATTGGTGGCACAGGTAGCGGAAAAAGCAGTATTATTAACCTTATACCACGCTTCTATGATACCACCTGTGGCGATGTTTTTATTGACGGAATTAATGTGAAAGACTATAGTTTTAAACAGCTGCGCGGAAAAATTGGTTTAGTACCACAAAAAGCAGTACTTTTTAAAGGCTCACTTAAAGACAACCTTCGCTGGAGGAAGCCTGATGCAAGCGTGGAAGAAATGACAAAAGCGATTAAAATTTCTCAAAGCAGCGACTTTGTAAATGAACTGCCAGACAAGTATAGTTATAAAATTCAAGCGGGTGGAAAAAACCTTTCAGGAGGACAAAGACAGCGGCTTACTATTGCAAGAGCCCTTGTTGGCGACCCTGAAATTCTTATTTTAGACGATTCCGCCTCTGCACTGGATTTTGCAACTGATGCCGCTTTAAGAAAAGCAATAAAAGAAGATATAGACGCGACAATTATCTTAGTATCGCAAAGAGCAAACACTGTCAAAAATGCAAACAAAATTGTTGTGCTTGAAAATGGTAATGTGGTTGGTATAGGTAAACACAAAGAGCTTCTTGAAAATTGTAGGGTTTACCAAGAAATTTACGAAAGCCAAACTAAATAAAGGATATGTCTGTGGAAGAAAAAAATAAGCAAACTAAAAAAGATAGTATTGAGTTTAGGAAACTGCAAAAAGCCATTGCTAATCTGCCTAAGCCTTCTTTTAACAACCCTGAAAAAGTACAACCCGTCAATGAAGTAGCAGTGCCTACCGCTGTGCCAGCGTCATTACACAACTCTAACGCTATGAGGCAAGATGGCGACACAATGAAAACACTTGTTGACAACCCTATCATACTTGACAAAGGCGGACCTAGAATTGAAAAGGTTGCAAAAATTAAAAAAGTTAAAAAATCTTCCACTATAAAAAGATTTTTGCAGTATGCTAAACCTAATATTGGCTATCTTATTGGAGCGATTATTTTCGCACTTCTTAACTCTGCGTTTGAAATCTTTATTCCACTGCTTATAGGAAAGGCTATTGACTGCGTTATTGGCGCTGGAAGTGTTGACTTTGAAAAACTTATGATTATCGCACTTATTCTTGTAGGTTGCATTATTGGGTTTGCTGCTTGTAAGTGGCTTACCGACAAAATGGCGAACACGCTGTCTTATAAAGTTGAAGAACTTATGCACAAAGACATATTCAATAAGTTTAACAAAGTGCCTATTAAGTATATTGACTCTTCAAGTCATGGCGACTTGCAAAGCCGTATGGTAAACGATGTGGACAATATTACCGACGGCTTTGTACTTGGCCTGACCACCTTCTTTGATTGTATAGCGACTATCATTCTTACCGTCGTATTTATGTATCTTGTTCAACCTATAATTGCATCAGTCATAATTGCCCTCACCCCGCTTTCTATAATCGCCGCTTTCTTTATTGCAAAACGCACTCACAAACTTTATAAGCGTGAAGCAAAAATTCTGGGTGACCTTTCTGGAAACCTTGTAGAAATGGTGGGTAATCAAAAAGTAGTACAAGCCTTTCAGTACGAAGAACGTTCTATCAAAAAGTTTAATGAAATAAATGAGAAACTGAGAGATAGTTCAGAAAAAGCAGTATTTTACGCGTCAACCGCCTCTCCTGTTTCAAGGTTTATTAATGGACTTATCTATGCGATTGTTGCAATTATGGGCTGTATCTATGCCTTTAACGGCGTTATGAGCATAGGCGCAATTTCCACCCTACTTTCATATGCAAATAAGTACACAAAACCATTTAATGAAATCTCCAATGTATTCACCGACCTTCAGTCTGCCTTTGCTTCAGCCTCTCGTGTTTTCAATGTGCTTGATATTGAAAACGAGGTAAGTGATGAAAACCTACCTATTATAAAACGAAAAAGTGGCATTGTGGAATTTAATAATGTTGACTTCTCTTATTCAAAAGATAAAAAATTAATTCAAAATCTTAATTTTAAAGCACTAAAGGGACAGAAAATTGCTATAGTTGGCCCGACTGGTTGCGGCAAAAGTACACTTATCAACTTACTTATGAGATTCTATGACGTAGACAAAGGCGAAATAAAGGTAAGCGGACACCCTATTACAAAAGTCAAGAGAAAAAGTCTTAGGGACCAATATGGTATGGTACTTCAAGAAACATGGCTGTTTTCCTCTAGTATCAAAGATAACATAGCCTATGGAAAACCTAATGCAAGTATGCGTGAGATTAAAAAAGCAGCACATCTTGCTGGTGCGGATTACTTTATTGAAACCCTGCCCGATGGTTATAACACAATCATAAATGAAAATGGCGACAACCTTTCCCAAGGTCAAAAGCAACTTATTTGTATCGCAAGAATAATGCTGACTAAACCTAGCATCCTTATTCTTGATGAAGCGACAAGTAATATTGATACAAGAACAGAAATTGCAATTCAAAAAGCTTTTAATAGCATGATGAAAGGACGAACGAGTTTTATAGTTGCACATCGACTTTCAACAATTACCTCGGCGGATATGATTCTTGTTATGAACAAAGGAAATATTATTGAGCAAGGCACACATGAAGAACTTTTGAAAAAGAAGGGTTTTTACTACAACCTTTACAATAGTCAGTTTTCAAATTATTAAAAAAACAGGTTTTAAACCTGTTTTTTATACGCTTTCATTATCCTTGTCTTTTCGCTCAACATAGGCATCTTCATCAAACTGAGCTATCAAAAGTTTTCTAAGTTCTCTTTCATCATGGGCAAAAGTTTCTTTAAACGCTTTACATTTTCTTGCCAAGTCCTTTTGAATAAGTGAGATATATTTCAAATTTACCCTGTCATCTCCCGACACCATAATGCGTGCCTTTTCACGGAAAAGTATTATACTTGCAAATCTTGCAATTCCACCGCCATACTTACTTGTTGATTTATCATTTAATCCACTGGCAAGCAAGTCAGCGTCATTGATAAATTCACATCTCATAAAGTCTTCTTCTATTTCCGTCATAAGCTCTTTTATAGAAGAATCCTTTTCATTTTTTATTCTTTTCTTAATTCCATATCTGTTTTCAAAACTTAAATCCACTTTAAATAATTGTAGTCTTTGAAGGAATTTTGCCTCTCTATCATAACTAGCCCACTCCTCTTTATCTTTAAGCAATTCACTTAAATAATCTATTGCATAGTCGAGATATAAAGCCTGCTCCTTTGTTGGTACAACTTCTAAATATTTAGTTGGGTTTGTTCTCATAAGTTTTTCAATGTAATGGGGTACTTGTAATTCTTTTTCCATTTCTTCCTCCTTAAGTTACAATTATCTTACTATACTTTTTTACCGTTGTCAATAGCCTATTTTACCAGTCTATCACTTTATGCGTATGGCTTTTGACATCATCATAAAACCTAAAATAATCGTCTTTAAATTTTGAGGCTTTTTTCTTTTCCTCTAACTTTTTTTCTTTCTTTTTATCCATTAATTAAATCCCAGTCCCTTTAATTTATTAGGATTATCTCTCCAATTCTCTTCCACCCTCACAAAGAGTTTTAACAAAACCTTTTGTGCGAGTAATCTTTCTGCA
>CANBAX010000065.1 GCA_947366645.1 uncultured Clostridia bacterium | reverse complement strand
TCTACACGCCGAACGACACTCTTTCCCTACACGACGCTCTTCCGATCTGATGGTTACAGCCGAGGCGAATGGATAATTTTCGACCTTGATAAAGTAATAATTCACAGTTTTATGGCAGATAAAAGAGAAAAATATAATTTAGATAAATTATGGCAAAATAAAAAGATGAATTTAACAACTAAAAAAAGTAAAAAACAAAGTTAATTACTTTGTTTTTTTTATCTGTTATGCTATTATTGTTTTATCTAGGAGGACAGGGCTTGATAAAAATCTGTTATGTTTGCACAGGAAATACTTGTAGGTCAATAATGGCAGAAAGGCTTACCAAAGCAAAACTAAAAAAACTAGGAATAAAGAATATTAAGGTGTCCTCTCGGGGAATAAATGCGAATGGAGATAATATTACTGAAAACGCTAAAAAAGCATTAAAGCGGTTGGGTGCCAGTGGCGTTAATCGTAAATCAGTAAAACTTGGTAAAGTGGATAGCAAAACTTTGTATGTAACGATGACAAAGGCGCAAAAACTTTCTTTAGGACAGGGTAAAATAATTTCATTTGCCGAGCTAGTTGGAAAAGATGTATTAGACCCCTATGGACAAGAGGAAAAGGTGTACTATGAAACTGCACAAGAACTTGAAAAGGGAATTGAAATTCTATTAAAGAAAATTTTAAAATATGAGGTGAAAATATGATAATTTTAGCAAGTGACCATGCAGGCTATTTACTCAAAGAGGAATTAAAAAAGTTTTTTAATAAGGAAAATATCATTGCAATAGATGTTGGCTGTTATAGTCGCGAAGCAGGAGATGACTATCCAGACTTTGCCAAAGCAGGGTGCATCAAGGTTCTTGAAGACCCGCGTAATGTGGGTATATTCATATGTGGCACTGGTCTTGGCATGACAATGGCAGCAAACCGAAACCCTAAGATAAGAGCAGCGCTTTGTCATAACGAAAAGTTTGCTGAACTTGCACGGGCTCATAACGATGCCAATGTGCTAGTTCTTGCCGGAAGATTTGTGAAACCTAAGAAAGCGATAAAAATAGTTAAGGTATTTTTAACTACTGATTTTGAGGGTGGCCGTCATGCAAGGCGCCTTAAAAAGTTGTAGGAGGAAGGCATGATAAATGTACTTGTTCCAGTTACTGAGAACGCGGAAGAATTTTTAAAATCTGTCAAGGCAATATGTAACGATATAAATATTCAGTTGATTATCGGAGTGCAAGAAAGCATAGCAAAAAATTACGATTTCAATATTCCAAACGCTATTGTAAAAGAATATGACGATAAAGTTACAAGGGAAGAAATGATAAATGATTTTCAACCCTTGCTTTTAGGAGAAGGTGTGTTTGTAGCCAGAAAGCCATTTACAATGTCGGAGTTTGAGAATTTTACTTCACAAAAAGAACAAATAGTAGTTTGTAAAAGCAATGATAAAAACAAATTTGTGACTTTTGTAAAGAGAGTCTGGCGAAATATTGTTAAATTCATATTTGGTGTCAAATTTTTTGAGGGCGACAGCTCACTGATATATTTTAATCAAGACCTTGGTGGGGTATTAACCAATGTAAATAACTTTTCATATAGCACAAGAATAGATAGATGGCGTGCCACCACCAAAACCGCGGTGGACTCCTCCTATCCTAATGTTAAACCTGAGCAAGATAAAGCATTAAATATGAAGTTGATAGTTTTTGCATTGCTCGCACTCGTTATAGGAGTGGTAACAACAACGCTTGTGTGTTTGTTTGCAAAAGTGACGATAGTGATAGGGTTACTTCTTGCCTGTCTGGACATAATCTGTTTAAGTATTTCTATGTTGCTACTTATTGCACTTACTTTCAATATGCAAATAGGCCATAAGAATATCAATAATGTTAAAAAGGGGGAATAGATGAAAAAGGTAAGAATAGCAGTAAACGGATTTGGTCGTATAGGTAGGCTTGTAGTAAGGGTGTGTGCAAATCGTGATGATGTAACTGTGGTTGCAGTAAATGACCCTTTTGTAGACCTCGAATATGCTAAGTATCAGTTTGAACATGACACTATACATGGTAAATTTAAAGGAAGTTGTGCGATAAAAGATGGCAAACTTGTAATTAATCGTAAACCAGTAGCTTTTTATGCGGAGAAAGAGCCAAGTTTAATCCCATGGAAAAATCATGACGTCGATGTTGTTATTGAAGCGACGGGTAAGTTTACTAAACTTGAAGATGCCAGTATTCATTTAAAAGCTGGTGCGAAAAAGGTTATAATCTCTGCCCCAGGGAAAAATGGCGTTCCAATGTTTGTAATGGGCGTTAATGAGAAAGAGTATAATGGACAAAAGGTTGTATCTAATGCTTCATGTACAACAAATTGTCTTGCACCACTTGCAAAAGTAATTCATGAAAACTTTGGTATAAAAGAGGCTCTTATGACAACTGTACATTCAGTCACAGCGACACAACTTACGGTTGATGGCTCTACAAAAAAAGATTGGCGAGGAGGAAGAGCTGCGACATATAATATAATACCGTCATCAACAGGTGCAGCCAAAGCGGTAGGAGAGGTGATTCCGTCACTTAAAGGCAAACTCACTGGTATGAGTTTCCGTGTGCCAACCTTAGATGTTTCAGTAGTAGACCTCACATGCTCACTTGAGAAATCGACCACCTATGAGAATATTGTAAAAGCGATTAAAAAAGCGGCTAAAGGCGAACTTAACGGAATTTTAAACTATACTGAAGAAGCAGTAGTTTCCAGCGACTTTATTGGCGATAGTCATACTTGCATATTTGATGTTACAGCAGGCATAATGCTTAATCCAAATTTTGTTAAACTGGTCGCATGGTATGATAATGAATGGGGCTATTCAAATAAGACAGTAGACCTTGCAGTTCATATTTCAAAATAATAAGGAGGGAATTTATGAAAAAGAAAGAAGAAAAAACAACACAAACAACTTCAACAAAAACAAAAACAAGTCCAAGATGGAGTTTCCAAAAGATGCTTGACTGCATCGCATATTTTGGTACCGCGTCAATAGCAGTTGCTTTAATTATCAGTATGATTTTCAAAGGGAATAACTGGGGTGTTACGCTTGCATTTAAAACAATAGGGGATACAATAGCTTATATTCTTACTATGATACTTGCAGCATTCTGGGTAAAAAGAAAAAAACATATCGCATGGCTAATATGTTATATAGTGTTTGTTGTTGTGATAATTGTAATGTATGTAATGACAAATATAGTTTCTTAGTATGAAAGATTTTATAACCACAGCGGTTGGACTAGCACTAATTGTTGCTTTTGGATTATTGAGAAAGGTATGGGCGGGGTTTATTTACTTTGCCCTTGCCTTTATTATATTGTTGTGCGGATATTGGCTGGTCATTTTAATAAAGGATTACATATATAACTACTACCAAAATATAGAAGAAGAATATAACCTATTTAAAGCGGAAATAGTAAATAGCAGTGAAATCACTTTAGAGCAGATAGAAAAATCTCCTAAATATTATCTTAAAAAATTTCGGCGTTCCCAG
This sequence comes from uncultured Clostridia bacterium, assembly GCA_947366645.1. Taxonomy (GTDB): domain Bacteria; phylum Bacillota; class Clostridia; order Christensenellales; family UBA1242; genus Caccovivens. The sequence continues at coordinate 1,078 of CANBAX010000065.1, read as the reverse complement.
TGGAAAGCAAAAGGAATTGATATTTTAAAAATGTGTTTTGCTCTAGGCATATTAATAGCCAGCATAGTAATATGTTTTACCTTATAAAAATATAAAACCCAACTATAAAGTTGGGATTTTTCTTTATCTCGTCAATACTCGCGTGTAAATTTGTGGCATAAATGCTTGATATGCGGGGGTTTGTATGGTATAATTATGAAAGTTTAAAAAGGAGAAAAATATGTATAAATACGAATTAAAAGACAAACAAGGCTCACTAAAAGTAAGCGTGTCTGCAAAAGACTGGCAGGACGCGGTTGAGAGGGCTTATGAAAAGAACAAAGGTAAGTATAATGTTCAAGGTTTCAGAAAGGGTAAGGCACCAAGAAGGGTAATTGAACAAACATATGGTGATACAGTGTTTTTTGATGACGCTTTTGAAGATGTAGTATCAAAAGAGTATGGTAAATTTCTTAATGAAAATAAAGAAGTTAGACCTGCAAGTATGCCACAAGTGGAAATGAACAGCTTTACAGCCGATAAAGGTGTAGAGGCTACTCTTACATTTGACCTTATGCCAGAGGTATCGCTCGGCGACCTAAAAACATTAAAAACCAAGAAAAAGGCTGCAAAGGTAGAGGATAAAACCATAGAGGCAGAACTCGAAAGAATGAGGTCGCTTCACGCTCGTTTTGTAGAAAAAGATAAGACGGCAGAAAATGGTGACTTTGCTACCATTGATTTTTCTGGCAGTGTAGATGGCGTTAAATTCGAGGGTGGCACAGCAGAAAATTATAGACTGGAACTCGGCTCACATACCTTTATTGAGGGCTTTGAGGAACAAGTGGTAGGCATGAAACTTGGACAAACTAAGGACGTAAATGTTACCTTCCCAGAAAACTATCAAGCAGAAAATCTTAAAGGCAAACCAGCGGTATTTGTAGTTACTCTTAAAAAGGTAGAAGAAAAAGAATTACCAGAACTTAACGATAGGTTCATAGCAGATTCGACAGAATTTGAGAGCTTAGATGAATATAAAAAGAATTTAAAGGAAAGACTTTTAAAGGAGATCGGAAGAGCACACGTCTGAACTCCAGTC
>CANBAX010000064.1 GCA_947366645.1 uncultured Clostridia bacterium | reverse complement strand
TAAGAGAATACACCCCAGGTAGGTCACAAATTTCAATTTCACTGCCTTCAAAGATGTATTTTTTTGTTTTTTCTTCCACTGTAACACCGTGCCAGTTCCCAACACGCTCATGCGCATGAGCAAGGGAGTTGTAAAGAGTGGTTTTGCCTGTATTTGGATTTCCAACTAAATTCACTTTTATCATTTTATAAGCACCGCCTTTACAATGTCACTGCGAAGAGAAAGAGTATAGCCTAGTATCTCCACAAGATAGGCTTTACCAAGTAAAGACTTTCGCACCAGCCGCACCTCTTGCCCCTCGGTAAAGCCCAGTTCACATAACCGTCTTTTAATTTTAAAGGAAAGGGACTTATCAAAGCCCGCCAACACCTGTGACCTATTAAATTTGCTTTCTACCAGCGATTTCATATAGAGTAATTTATGGACAAGGCGGGAAAATCATGACAAAATATGGTAAAATTAGTTGGACTAAAATACTAAATATGCTATAATTCCAATGAAGGAGAAGGCAAATGAAATGTATATATTGTGGTTGTGAAGAAAGTAAGGTGCTTGACAGCCGAAGCACAGAGGAAACAAATTCGATAAGAAGAAGACGGGAATGCCTGCATTGTGGAAGGCGTTTCACCACCTATGAAACAGTGGAAACCACCCCAATACTTGTTGTAAAAACAGACGGCTCTCGCCAGCCTTTTGATAGGGCAAAAATCCTCAATGGTATGATTAAGGCCTGTGAAAAACGCCCTGTATCGTTAAGCCAAATTGAGAGTGTCGCTATGGATATAGAAAAAAATCTACAAAACGGCTTAAAGCAAGAGGTACGTTCAAGTGAGATAGGCGAAATGGTTATGAACGCACTTAAAAACCTTGATGAGGTGGCATATGTAAGGTTTGCGTCTGTATATCGCCAGTTTAAGGACATCACAAGTTTCAAAAAACTTTTAGAAGAAATGTAAAAGAGTGAGCTTCCCACTCTTTTTTTATATCAAACATTGACTTTTCGCCAAAATGTGATATAATAATGTTAAGGAGAAACGCAATGAAATATTACACATTTTATCCTGAAAACTTAAAAGAATATGATTATAATTATCTGATAGAACTCAGCAGATGTTTTGTTAGTGAAGATGGCTTTATTGACCTTTATAATAAAAATATGCCAGAAAATATACGACTTAAAAATTTTGATGCCGTAACTGGCTCGTATAAGTTCGAACTAAAAACTGAGGCAATTACAAGAAATGTAAGGGACTATAATAAAGAAAAAAATCTTATTACTCTCGCTTGGCGTGCAAACCCAAACAAGGCAATATCAAAAAATAAAGAAATAAAAATTCTTAAAGATGTAGATAAAGATATTATTGAAGACAGTGAAGCAATAACTGCCACAATAGCAGACGCCATTACAAAAGACGGATATGATAAAACATTAGAATTTGAAAAAGAAGATATTGACAAAACCATGCATTTCAATTCTGGTTATATGTTAAGGTATTTCCTCGGTGCTTATATGCCAACCGATGAATCACTTAAAAAGTGGAAAGCTAGTAGTATGTCATCTTCACTTAAACCTACTGACGCACAAAAAATTATGCAAAACGTTTGTAGTAACTTTGTAGAAAGGGGCGGAAATCTTGATTTTATAAAACTAAAAATTACAAATTTGCGCAATCAACTTACTTTACAAAAACAAAGAGATGAGATTTTGAAGAATTTAAGCCTCGAAGAGCACGAAAAACTAAAAAATGAGTATAAATCCTTGAAGGAAGATATCACTAAACTTGATATTATACTAAACGAGCTTGAGGTTTTAAACTCCCCTTACGATAAAATGTTAGAGGAAGTTGAAAAAGATTCAGAAACAGACATAAGGGAGTTAGTTTTTGAATTTGATAGACCAATGCTTAAAAATGTACTATTATGCAAGAAGGAACTCGCCGCAGAAAAAAGACGGGCGCTTGCAATAGAGCAAGGACAAGACCAATTAAATCCAAACACACCAGAACTTAATACAATAACAAAAATATCTAATGAAATCAAAACCATAGAAAAAGAATCCAAAGCCGAATCAGAATAAAAGATGCCGAAGGGCATCTTTTTATTTATCTTTTTTATCTTCACTTTGTGCGAGAATATATGGATTTGCTGGCGGCGCGGAGCCGCGAAGTTCCACAAGTATTGCATCTTCACCTATTTTTACTATACAATTAAAAGGTATAAAAAGTTGTGAGGAGGATTTAAAAACATTCCAAAAGGATTTACCGTCTGGCACAACAATGCCAAGCACCCTAGCGGACATAAGGTCAATTACCATATCCACCATATGCCCAAGTTTTCGCCCGTCCACAACATTGACAACTTCTTTACATCTTAATTCTAAAAATGAACATTCCACATTTAAATGATATGTTCATTTCCTATAAAAAATTACAAATTAAGTTAAAAACTCTTTTATTGATTTCAAAGCATTTTTTTCAAGACGGGAAACCTGCGCCTGACTTATACCGATTTCCTCACTCACTTCCATTTGGGTTTTGCCAATGTAGTATCTCATTAAAAGTATTTCTTTTTCCCTGCCTGAGAGAGTTTTTATCGCGTCGTTTATTGATATCTTTTCATGAAGCACATCATCACTTTGCTTAACGTCGGCAATTTGGTCAAGTAGATGTATTGTGTCAGTGCCGTCAGTATAAATAGGTTCATTTAAAGACACTGTATCGCTTATCGCATCAAGTGCAAATGTCACAGTCTTTGACGGCACATCAATAATCTTTGCAATTTCGTCTATGCTTGGCTCTTCAATACTGACCTTTGCCAGTTGGTCCTTGGCTTGAAGCGCACGATACGCCACATCACGCAAACTACGCGACACCCTTACAGAATTATTGTCCCGCAAAAAACGCCTAATCTCGCCTATAATCATAGGCACTGCATAGGTGGAAAATTTCACATTAAGTGTTTCGTCAAAATTATCTATAGCTTTCATAAGTCCAACACAGCCCACTTGAAACATATCGTCTGCCTTGTCGCCCTTAGCACCAAATCTATGCACCACAGAAAGCACAAGCCTGAGGTTTGCTACGACAAAACATTCACGGGCATATTCATCTCCGCTTTTGACTTTTTTCATAAGTTCAAGCATATCGCTACTACTTATCTTGGGAAGAAGTGAAGTATCAACACCCGCAATAAAGACTCGTGAAGCCATAAAACCTCCTTAAGCGAATATATTGTTAATCACTGGAGGAAAAATAATACACGAGTGACAAAAAGAAGCAAAGAAAGTCCTTTTTCGGCAAATTTATAGGAATTTTTTATAACATTTGTTTGTCATATTCCTTGCGCATTTCTTTTAAAATCTTTTTTTCAAGACGCGATATATAACTTTGGCTTATTCTCAGTTTGTCCGCCACTTCTTTTTGTGTAAGTTCATCTTCACCCGTTAAGCCATATCTTAAAATAATTATTTCCTGCTCTCGCAAATTTAACTTGGAAAGAATGTCGTAAATTATCTTTTTATCTGCGGACTGATTAACCTCTTTATCAAGTACATCGCCCTCGGCAGGCAAAATATCTTCAAGACAAAGTTCATTTCCTTCATTATCGGTGTGAAGAGGTTTTTCAAGACTAACTGTACTTTTGATTTTGTTAAATTTTCGAAGCTGCATCAGTATTTCGTTTTCAATGCATCGTGAAGCGTAGGTGGCAAGCCGAATATTTTTATCAAGCTTAAAAGTTTTTATCGCCTTGATAAGCCCTACCGAACCTATAGAAAAAAGGTCCTCACTTTCCATACCCGAGCTTTCAAACTTTCTAGCAATATATACTACAAGTCGTAGATTATGTTGAATTAATTTTTCGTAGGCATCATTATCGCCATACTCTTTTGCTATTAACAGCCGCTCTTCTTCATCGGCGGGCAGAGGTTGAGGCAACGGCTCATTTGCAATAAAGCAAACTATATTTTTAACATTAAAAAAGCCTCTTTTATGAGTTAGATTATAGAAAAATAGTTTCAGTTTAAATAATAATTTCATTTCCCCTCCTAAATAAGTTCGCTATGTAATAGCACCTGCCTTCCACAACCCTTTTCAAAACCCGAAAAAGAAAGCCCTATTGCCACATTGTCATAACTTTTTACATTATCTTCCTTTCTCACCTCAAGCCTGTCCACCGTGAAAACCAAAATGTTAGTTCCGCTTGCAATAGAATTTATTTTAATGTAATGGCCATTGCGAAGCTTATTTACATCTACATTTTTTAAAAATGCACTCAAATAATTAATATCATGATAAAACTTAGAAAAGACCTCATAAGTGATAAGAATTATAGGTTTTTTTGTAATAGGGTCATAAAGCATATTTCCGCTGTCAAGATACCCTTCCTCTTCAACCTCTTTTTCTCCAAGTTTAAATTTAACGGTATAGGAAAAGGTTTCAATAATTCGCGTTTTGTTTCGCCATTTAAGTACCACTGTTGCAACGATGTCAATTATACTGGCAACAAGAAGAACACATAAAAGTGAAATCTGCCCAAACGCCTCTTTAAAAGCATAACAACCTCCGCCAAAAATAAAAGTGACACCAATAAAAGAAGCACAAATAATTAAAAACTTTTTAAATTTTTTAAAGGAAAAAGATATTGTAACAAGAAGGCTTGCAAGAAAAATCTGAATTAGTATAGTAAACAAAGAGCCTAAATGAAATAGCGGTAAAATTACGGCAACTA
>CANBAX010000063.1 GCA_947366645.1 uncultured Clostridia bacterium | reverse complement strand
GGCTCTGACCCTGTATCAAATCCACGCCTTCGCGATGTTATAGCCAAAGCAAAACAAAATAATATGCCAAATGACTCAATAGAACGCAGTATTAAAAAAGCTGCTGGTGAACTTTCTGGTGTAAATTATGAAAGTTGTACCTATGAAGGCTATGGTGCTGGCGGCTCAGCAGTTATCGTAGAATGCTTAACTGATAATAAAAATAGGACGGCTGGCGATGTGCGTCACTCATTCGATAAGTTTGGAGGAAGTTTAGGTGCTAATGGCTGCGTTTCCTATCTTTTCCAAAGAAAGGGTGTAATTTCCGTCTCTAATGAAGGGGTAAATGTAGACGAAATTATGCTAGAGGCACTTGACGCTGGTGCAAAAGATGTAGTTGAATACGACGATTCACTAGAAATAATCACGGAGCCAAACGACTGCTCACGCGTTGCAGATGCACTTATAAAAGCAGGATATAGCGTAGAATCGCAAGAAGTAACAATGGTACCTGATAATTATGTAGACCTTGCACCAGAAAAACTCATATCTTTCAATAGAATGATAGATATGCTAGAAGACCTTGATGATGTTCAAGAAGTTTACCATAATGTAAATCTCCCAGACGAAGAATAAATTTATATTTAAATATAGAGAGTGTAATGCTCTCTTTTTTATTTGACTTTATTTCAAGTTTTATAGTAAACTTTGAGTATGGTAATATTAGGAATAGACCCAGGATACGGAATAATAGGTTACGGCGTTATAGATACAAACATACCAAATATGGTGGTGGATTATGGTGCAATAACAACCTCGCAAGAAGATACATTTCCAGTTAGACTGCAAGAAATCGAAGAAAACCTGAAATTTTTATTTGAAAAATATAAACCAGAGGTTGTAGCAATAGAAGAACTTTTTTATTTCAAAAACCAAAAAACAGTAATTCAGGTGGCACAAGCAAGAGGGGTAATCGTACTTGCCTGCCAAAAATATTGCGGCAAAATATATGAATATACGCCACTACAAATCAAACAAGCACTAACTGGTCAAGGCAGAGCAGAAAAAGCGCAAGTCCAGTACATGGTAAAAGCAATACTTGGACTTAACGCTATTCCAAAACCAGATGATGCAGCCGATGCACTTGCTGTTGCTATATGCCACAGCCAAACAAGTAATTCACTAAACCAAAACCAAGCACGATGATGGCTTCATATAGGCTATTCGGTCTCAAAATTCACTCACTTAAATTTATATGACCTGACTGCCTAGTTCGCCATATACCACCAAACGAAAACGCGCTAGCCGTTTTGTGGCAACTTTATAGTAATTTTAAGGAGATAAAATGATATCATTTTTAAGGGGGATAATTGAAGAAAAAAGAGAGGGGACATTAATACTAGATGTTGGCGGTGTCGGTTATGAACTTGCCGTATCAAATAACACCTTAACAAGCCTTCCTCATATTGGCGACACCTGCAAGGTACTATCATATATGGCGGTAAGGGAAGACGGTGTTTATTTATTCGGTTTTTCCACACAAGAAGAAAAAGAACTATTCTTGAAACTTATTACAGTCAGCGGTGTTGGGCCAAAACTTGCGATAGCGATACTATCTGGATTAAATTTATCAGACCTTACTGTTGCTATCAAAAAAGAAGATGTGAAACTTCTTTCCACAATAAAAGGCCTCGGCAAAAAGACCGCAGAAAGGGTATGCCTTGAACTTAAAGATAAAATTGATTTATCTCTCCAAACCGAAACCACCTTCAATAATGCCTTTGATGAAAGTGCGGTAGAGCTTGCAACCGAAACTTTAATTTCGCTTGGTATAAGCAAGAATGAGGCATATATGCTGGCTAGGGCAAACGCGAGCGAAAATGCCACCGCAGAAGAGATAATTTCTAAATCACTAAGGGGGTATAGAACATGATAGAAAGTAATAAAGATAAAATTAGTGATAATCGTTTTATTACTAGCACCAAAAATATGACAGATGTTGAAATTGAAAACTCTCTCAGACCAACAAGTTTCGATGAATATATCGGACAAAGCAAAGTCAAAGAAAGCCTGTCAGTTTATATTAAAGCTGCAAAATCGCGAAAAGAAAGTCTTGACCATGTGCTTTTGTATGGTCCTCCCGGACTTGGTAAAACCACGCTTTCACATATTATCGCAAATGAACTTGGCTCACAATTCAAAGTGACATCGGGTCCTGCAATCGAGCATGCTGCCGACCTTGCGGCGATACTTACGAACTTAAACCAAAATGATGTGCTATTCATAGACGAAATACATAGGCTTAATAAAACGGTAGAGGAGATATTATATCCCGCAATGGAAGACTTTGCACTTGACTTTATTGTAGGTAAAGGCCCTTCTGCTCGTAATATGAGGTTAAAAATAAAGCCTTTCACACTAATTGGTGCAACCACTAGGGCAGGTATGCTTACAAATCCACTTCGTGATAGATTTGGCATTATATGTCGGCTTGAACTATACTCGCCAGAGGAACTTAAAGTAATTATTGACCGCTCTGCAAAGATATTGGGGGTAGAAATTGTACCCGAGGCAAGTATGGAAATTGCAAAACGCTCCCGAGGAACGCCAAGAATTGCAAATAGACTTCTAAAACGTGTTCGCGACTATGCAGATATTCAAGGACAGGGCAGAGTCACACTTGAAATAGCTGAAAAAACGTTAAAGATTATGGAAATTGATGAACTTGGTCTTGACCTTATTGATAGAAAGATACTCTTGTCAATTATAGACAAGTTTGGCGGTGGCCCAGTAGGACTTGACACACTTGCCGCAACCATTAGTGAAGATGCTACAACTATCGAAGATGTCTATGAGCCATACCTCTTACAACTTGGCTTTATCTCACGCACTCCACGCGGAAGAGTAGCCTTAGAGCCAGCCTATAAACATCTAAGAAAGGAGTTTGTAGGAGGATAAATGAAAGTAATAGTTTTTTACGGCACAGACTGTAATGAAAAAACTGCTTGGATACCATGGCTAATAAATAAATTAGTTAAGATAGGATATGAATGCTTAATTCCAAACCTGCCAACACCAAAGAATCAAACTTTTGAGACTTGACTAAAATTGCCAAAACTATAAACATTAATAATGACGATATCATTATAGGTTGGTCTACAGGTGCAATCTTTGCTTTAAGATATTTGTACGAAAATAATATTAGTGTTAAAAAATTAATATTAATAAGTGGTTTTAATAACTATATCGGTCATGTTCCCTTTGTTGATAATATAAATATAGATTTTTTTATGACAGATGTATCAGTCACAAAGAATGTTGCAAAGAAAATCATATGCATAAAAAGCGATAATGCCCCCTTTATTACGCAATATGCTTTAAACAATTTTGCCAAACAACTTGATGGCGAAATTATCAATATAGATGATGGAGGGCATTTCAATACTGAGGCCGGATTTCAAACATTTCCCGAATTATTAAGAAAAATAATAGAAAATTAGTGAAAGAAAAATGAAAGAAAAAGATTTACTTTTAAAAAGTTCCTACTATTATGACTTGCCAGAGGAACTCATAGCGCAGACGCCGATAGAGCCAAGAGATAATTCTAGGCTCCTCGTTTATCATAAAAATTGCGACAAAATTGAACATAAACATTTTTATGATATTGTAGACTATCTTAAAAAAGGCGATGTACTTGTCATTAATAACACTCGGGTTTTACCTGCAAGGCTTTATGGCTATAAAGACACAGGAGCAAAAATTGAAATACTTCTGCAAAAGCGCTTTGACCTTAAAAGGTGGGAAGTAATAGCAAAACCCTTTAAAAGATTAAAAGACGGAACAAAAATTACTTTCAGCAAAGGATTAAGCTGTAAAATTATAGAAAAGCAGGACTATGGCAGTTGCATAATAGAATTTGATTTTGAAGGGGTATTTGAACATCGTTTAAGCGAGGTTGGCACAATGCCACTTCCGCCATACATTCATGAGAAACTTAAAGATAAAGAGCGATATCAAACAGTATATTCAAAAATAGAAGGCTCATCTGCTGCGCCAACAGCAGGACTACATTTTACCCCGTCCTTACTTGATAAAATAAAGGCAAAGGGTGTAGAAATAGTTGAAGTGCTTCTTCATGTTGGGCTTGGCACCTTCCGGCCTGTCAAAGAAGACAATATTTTAAATCATGATATGCATAGCGAATACATTGAAATGACTGAAGAAAATGCAAAAATACTAAATCAAGCAAAAAAAGAAGGGCGAAGAATAATTGCTGTAGGCACAACAAGTGTAAGAGTACTTGAAAGTACAGCAAATGAGCAGGGTATTATTTATCCTCAAAAGACCGATACCAAGATATTTATTTATCCTGGATGCAAATTTAAAGTGGTGGACGGGCTTATAACAAATTTCCACTTGCCAGAAAGCACACTTATTATGCTTGTTGCCGCATTTTTAGGGTATGATGAAACCATGAAAATCTATAATGTAGCGGTCAAAGAAAGATATCGTTTCTTCAGTTTTGGAGATAGCAATTTTTACATAAATAAAGAATAATTACAAGATATTGTGTGAATTATGTACATACTAGACACAATATATGACGCAAGTTGTCATTTAGACCTTTCGGGGTTCCCAGAAATCGCTTCGGCTTTTTGGGAAAACAAGCGGAGAAATTTATTTTAAATCAAATAAGTCCTAAGGCACTGTCATTTCGACCGAAACGCAGTGAAGCGGAGAAATCTAAAAAAGGAAACCACTATGAGTAATTTTAGTTTTGAACTTATAAAAGAATGCCCACACACTGGGGCAAGAGCAGGAA
>CANBAX010000062.1 GCA_947366645.1 uncultured Clostridia bacterium | reverse complement strand
GATTTTTATGTAAAAAACACACCGATTTATATTACAAAGTCCAAAATTTTACTGGTAAAGCAAAAGACATGACGGACAAACAACTTGAACATTGTTTAAGTAGATTACGCTCTGTAGATTTGTATTTTGAAAACCATAAAAGTAAAAGAGTGATTAACGTTATGCTAGAGGGTATAGAAAAAGAGCTTAAAATTATTTATTGGCAAGTGGCTCAGGCATTGAACGCTGAAAGCGAAATTGAGGGGTAAAAAATGGATACATTATTAGAAAATCTACACTTCTTACTTTGTCAATATAAAAGGCTTGAAAATCATTTAAAAGCTTTTGATAATGAATCTGTTAAGACTCAAAAAAAACTTAAAAATCTTTTATCTCGAATCTTTATACTTAACACTTTATATAATCACATTGATAAATTTGGAGTAACAAGGTTTGCAAGAGACCTTTATGATATTGAATCCGAATTAAAATGGTTGTTTATAAAATTTGACTTAGACTGGGAAATATTTGAAACAAGTAATAATTTGGTGCTGGAAAACTAGCACTGAATTTTTATTTGTAATATATATTTATTAAGGAGTATATAATGAAAATTTACACTTGGCAGTCTGCTGCGAACCCGCAAGGCTGGAAAAAGGCAAAATGCGTAGACGGAACTATAATACTTGAAAACATAAAAACTGGCAAAATTGTAGATAAAGGTTTTGTAGATTGTGACTTGCCCGAGGAAGCAGGTTGGATTTTTGCACAATTTGATATTGAAGGAGAACAAAAACTTTTTAATGTAAATTCTGAAAGATTTTTTGAACCAGAGAATTACAACATTCTTTCCAAACCTAACAAGAAAGGTTGGATGATTGTAAGCAAAGATGATACAGTCACCTTCTACAACATTTATCAAAAAGTATTTTCAGATATTAAATGTATATCTGCCAAGCGATTAAGTGAAGATAACTGGGTAACAATACAACTTGATGATGGCTTTACCTATGCTAATCCTGATGTAAATGTCATTTTACAAGCAAGGTTTGATAGAAATTATTACCTATCTTGGCATTCCATTAAGATAGAATTTCCAGATGATTACAAATATTACCTATCCACTAAAAAAGATAACCAAAGTGACGACGAAAGCGAATAAAAAACGAGGGAACTTCCTCGTTTTTTTTACTTGCCACAACAGTTTTTGTATTTCTTACCGCTTCCGCATGGGCACAAATCATTTCGGCCTACTTTATTTTCAGTATTTACCACCGTTTTTTGCACATGAGGCTTCTTGGCTTGTTTTGCACGCTCCTCGGGAGTGAGTTCCTTTCCGGTTATAACAACATTATACTGTGGTCTTTGTATTTCTGGCTCTGCACGCTGTAATCTGTTATTTAAAAGTACATAAGCCGTTTTTTCCTTAATTTCATAAATCATTTTATCAAATAGTTCATAGCCGTCTTGCTTATACGCAAGTACTGGGTCTTGATTTCCAAATCCCCTAGCAAAGATTTCATTTTTCATAATCTGCATATCTTCAATATGCCCCATCCAGTTTAGGTCTACCATTCGTAGAAGCACCAGTCTTTCAAGTTTTGCAAATTCAAAATCAAGTTCCTCGGCTTCCTTCTTTCTTTCAGCAAATCTATCGTTAACAAGCTTAAGAACCTTTTCTTCTATATCTTTAACATCACATCCTTCTACAAACTTTTCGTTTACAAGGTTGCTTCCCTTTTCAAGTAATCCTCTTTCAAGTTCTGTTTGAAGTTTTTCAAGGTTCCACTCATAATACGGTTTATCATCATCAATACATTTTCTAACCACTTTTGATATAATTTCAGGGAACATATTGAGTATTTGGTCATGCACTGGCATTCCGTCAAGCACCGTATTTCTTTCATTATAAATAATTTCTCTTTGCTTATTAAGTACATCATCAAAGCGAAGCACCGTCTTTCTTTGAGCAAAGTTTTGAAGTTCTATCTTTCTTTGAGCGGACTCTATCTGTCTTGAAAGCATTTTAAGTTGTATTGGTGTAGAATCATCAAGTTTGAACATTGTAGCAATTCTCTTCATTTTGTCGCCACCAAAACGTCTAATTAAATCGTCTTCAAGTGAAAGGAAGAATACACTTGAGCCTGGGTCCCCTTGTCTGCCGGCACGACCACGCAGCTGATTATCAATTCGGCGTGATTCATGTCTTTCTGTACCTATGATGTGAAGTCCTCCAAGCGCTATAACTTCAGCCTTTTCTTTATCGGTTACCTCTTTATACTCTTTATATAATTCGTTAAATCTTTCTCTCGCTTCATTAAGTCTTGGGTCATCTAACTTATTAAAGGCAGTTGCGTAGGAAATTTCCTCGTCGGTAAAATTCTCCTCTTTCAAACGCTTTTTAGCCATAAATTCAGGATTTCCGCCAAGCAAAATGTCGGTACCACGGCCTGCCATGTTTGTCGCTATCGTAACAGAATTCTTTCGTCCAGCCTGTGCAACAATTTCACTTTCCATTTCATTATTCTTTGCGTTAAGGACGGTGTGTTTTATCTTGGCTTGTTTAAGTGCTTTTGAAAGAAGTTCACTTTTATCTATATTGATAGTACCAACCAGTACAGGTTGTCCCGTTTCATGGCAAGTTTTGATTTCCTCTATTATTGCTTCTATTTTGCCTTTTTCTGTTACATATACTATGTCAGCCTCATCTCTTCTTTGGTTTGGCCTATTAGGTGGAATTTGTACAACATCAAGATTATATATTGTTCTAAATTCACCCTCCTCGGTTTTTGCTGTACCCGTCATACCTGACAATTTTTTATATAAACGGAAATAGTTTTGGAAGGTTATAGTTGCAAGAGTTTGATTTTCGTCCTTTATCTGTACTCCCTCTTTTGCTTCTATTGCTTGATGAAGACCTTGATTAAATCTACGCCCTGGCATAAGACGACCGGTAAACTCATCGACAATTAAAATTTCTCCGTTTTTAACAATATAGTTTTCGTCAGCGTGCATAGTATAGTTTGCACGAAGTGCGTTATTGATATAATGTGAAAGTTCCAAGTTCTCAATATCCGCAAGATTTTCCACCTTAAAAAATCTCTCCGCTTTTTCAATTCCGCTTTCAGTAAGGTTTAATTGTTTTGTCTTTTCATCAATTTCAACATCATCTTCTTTTTTCAAAGTTTTAACAAATTTTTGTGCGTTTACATAACCGTCGCTTGATTTATTTCCGCGTCCGCTTATAATAAGCGGAGTCCTTGCCTCATCAATGAGAATACTATCCACCTCATCGACAATAGCAAATGCATGCCCCCGTTGCACTCTTGCACCCGCTTCAGCCGCCATGTTATCCCTAAGATAGTCAAAGCCAAGTTCGTTATTTGTGCAGTATGTGATATCAGCGTCATAAGCTTTTTTCTTTTCTTGCGGATTTTGCCCGCTTAATGTGACACCTACTTTTAGACCTAAAAACTTGAATACTTTACCCATCCATTCCGCATCACGCTTTGCCAAATATTCATTGACAGTTACAATATGCACACCTTTTCCGGTTAGTGCATTTAAATAAGCAGGAAGAGTTTCTACAAATGTTTTACCTTCACCTGTTTTCATCTCAGCAATTCTGCCTTGGTGAATTGCAATTCCACCTAAAATTTGGACATAGAAATGCCTCATGTTAAGCACTCTTGTCGCCGCCTCTCTTACTACGGCATAGGCCTCAGGAAGAAGGTCATTTAAAGTTTCGCCCACTTTTAGCCTGTCTTTAAACTCTTGTGTGCAGGCTGTAAGTTGCTCATTTGAATAGTTTTTGTACCTATCTTCAAGTGCAATAACTTTATCTGCAATTTTACGTAATTTTTTTACTTGTGTTGTGTTCTCGCTTACAAATAGTCCCATTTTATCTCCTTAATTTTAATCATTTTATCAAAAAAGTTTTTAAATATCAACTCTTTTACAAGCCAGTGCCAGCATTTTTAATTTTTGACAAAGTTTTACTACAAAAAACAACATAATTCAATAAAAATAAAAATTTGGGTATTGACTTATTTAATAACTTGGACTATAATATTTTTAACAAAATAAAAGGAGAACTTATATGGCACTTTTTGAAGGTTTAATAAAAGAAAGCAAAATTATAGCAAATCCAGCAGAAGATAGCACTCCACTTGCAAATAAAGCATTCCAAAATGCAAGAGGAAAATATAAAGGAATAAATACACTAAAAGACTTTTTTGCTTTTATGCAAAATAATCAAGCGTTTTTTGGTGATAAGGTTTTATCTGAAATTAAAGCCCGCATTGAAGAGGCAAGAAAACTTGGAAACCTTAGGCAATATAGAGTTGTAAATCCTGAAACCCTTGAAATGGAAGGCTTTGGATATAAGCAAATTATGGACAGGATTATTGATGACCAACCTTTTGTTGCCAGTGCAAAAATAAACTACCTTCTTGCTAATCTAGATAAAGTTATCGAACTTCTTAGTTTAGAAGATGTAAATTTTGACTCTTTTAATCAAATAAAAACTGAAGGAAACTGCACAGATAATCTTAATCACTATGTATTAAACCTTGCTAAACATGCTGACAAACTTCACCTTGTGGAAGGCAATCTTGGCGATTTAAGTGACACAAAAGAGGAATTCTTAGGTGTGCTTGACGAAGCAGTAAAAAGATACCCTGCTGTTGCGGCTGCAGAAATTGAAACTTTTGTAACAAGAGAGAAAAAAATTAATGCAGAAATTAATGAAATTCTTCAGCAATTAGTTCAAGTTGGTGCGGAATGGAATGAACACTTAATGGGCCTTTCCGAAACATATAAGATTATAAATGAACTTAATACCGAAAGTTTTAATCTTTTGACTGAAAAGGAAGAGTTTGAAAAGCTTAATGAAGATTTCAAAAAAGAAATAATCTCTAGAGAAGAAGATGAAAATCTTAAAGATTTAGAAAACACCTCTTGGTTAAAACAAGTTGAGTTTAAAGAGAAAAAATTATCC
>CANBAX010000061.1 GCA_947366645.1 uncultured Clostridia bacterium | reverse complement strand
GAGAATATTGTTATAAAACAAGATTAAATTGTTGCCGTTTGGCAACAATTTTTTTATGGAAGGCAGAGTTTTCAAAATTAAAAAAACAACAATATTGTCGGTAAGTTTTTATCTTGCATTTGTGCTTTTTTTATTATTTACGCTTTTAAGTATTTTTTTATTTAAAAACTATTATTTATGGTTTTTCTTTTTTTCACTTTTCGTAGGTGGGCATTTGCTTATAAAATCAGGGCTGTTTAGGCTGGATAGTTCATGTTATTTCGGTTCAGTACTGTTTTGGATAGGTGTATTCGGGATAATAGTAAACTCATTAGGACTCTATTTAATGCAGTCGGTCTATTACATTTTGGCTTTTTCTTTTGCCTCTTTCACAACATTTTGCTTTTTTAGACAAAGATTTCACTTGCTTTTGTCACTAATTCTGATTATAATAGACATAGCGTGGTTTTGTTATAAAATAAAACTAATCGCATTACCTATCTTTATTGCAATTTTAGTTACTTGTGTGCTATCATTTGCAATGAGATATTTAATAAGTGATATTTTTAAAAGGAGTTAGGCATGTTTTCTAATGAATTTAATGGCTATAACCGTAATGAAGTAGATAAATATATTGCTTCCCTAAATGCGAAGCATGAAGCGTCTTTAATGGAAGAGAAACTTAAAGTGCTTGAAGCAGAAAAGAAACTCCTTGATTATAAAAACAAAAGTTTTGAGATAGAGAATAGAGAGAGAAATATTATGTCTGCACTTGATGCGTTTAGGCGTTTTCAAGATGAGGGGAATAATAATATCAAAGCTCTTCACTATGAACAGATAAAAATGATAAATGAACAATTAAAACTACTATATAAACAAACCTGTCTTCAATTCCCAGATATACAAAATAATAGTACTTTTACCAAAGTGTTTGGCGACCTTGATAGAATACTGAGTCAGTCGGAAACAAAAACCGAGATAACCAGCAAAGCAAATACTGAAAATGACTCAATGAGATTGCTTCTTAATAAAATGCAAGACTATCGTAAGGTAGGCGAAAATCCAAAAGAGGTGCATATCTACCGTGAGGAGCGAAGAAGTCAGATACGCCCAGTAAGTGATATGTCACTTAATGAGGGGGAACCGTATGATACATTGGCTGATAAATTTTTAAGTACAAAGCCAGAGCCTCAAACTCGCTCTATCAAACCACAGGAAAGTGGCTTTAATCTTAAAGATGCGATAAATCCAAAAGAGGATTTAGCTGAAATCATGAAAGCCTTTGACTTTTTTAATGAAAACAACTATGGAGCATAGTTGTTTTTTATTGCTAGATTAGTAAACTTTTAATTTTTCCATATAATAAAGAGGTATTCTACAATATGTGGAATCTATTTAATTGCAAATTTTGGCACTATAAAGTATACTATTTTCGTAAAGGGGAAAGGTATGACAGATTTCGGACAAAGGTTATCTTCATTAAGAAAGACACGCGGCATGACACAAAAGGAACTTGCTTCGGTTTTGCATGTTTCAGACAAAGTTGTCAGCAAATGGGAGAATGGTCAAAGTGAACCAGACTTATCTACTATAAAAGAAATAGCAAAGTGCTTTTCAATATCAGTTAATAAACTTTTAGATGAACCAGAACCACCAAAGAAAGACTGGAATACAAGGCTGTACAATTTCTTTAAGCGTAATTATATGATAATAATTCAATTAGTGCTATCTTATTGTGCGCTTCTTACTTTTGAAATAGGTATAGGCTATGTACTTGGCTATAATCTAATTATGGAATATGTTCCGCTTTGGACGACGATTTTGCTTATAATTTTCTCTTTCTTTATTTGTGTACTTCAAAGTGTTATTGCCTTTTTTGAGAGAGGGAAATCCACTTTTACAATATTAAAATCCTGTCTTTTATTAATGTATGCCGCAATGTTAATTGCAAGTTTCGTATTGTTGTCACGGGTTAATAATTCCAGCTTTAAGGATTTAACCATTGTTACAGGTGTGGGATTTTCACTTTTGGTTGTTGCAGGTATTTTAAGTCTACTTGTTGAGGTAAAAGTTGTTAGGACAAAAGCACCTATTAAACTTGGCAAAATTGCATTTATATTGTTAATATTAATGCTAAGCACTCAAATCGGATTTACGATAGGTAATTTGGTTGTTACTTCTGTTGCAGTGGAAGATCAGGTTAGTCAAGAGGATTATGACGCCAAAACTCCAACAGGAATAAAATTTAAGGATCCAAGCGATCTAACTCTATATAATATAGGCGAAAGCGTAAAACTTGAAGTTGACTATTATCCAATAGGCTCGCGTCATGACCCTGTGACTTATTATTCTTCAAATGAGAGTGTTGTCACTGTAGATTATGAAGGCAACTTAACAGCCAGAGATTATGGCACCGCAACAATTTCGGCATATGTTGGTAATGCCATAGGGATAAGGAAGTCTGTTACAGTCCTCCCAGTGAGGCTACCTACTGCCAGTACATTGCCTACAATTTGAGCCAACACAAAAAGCAGCGTGTCAATACCTGTCGACTTGTCAAAATATAATGTTGAAGAAAGATTTGATATCTATATTACTTACTCTTTGAATGGTTCGCCTTCGTATGAAGAAATTTCAAATATCAAATTTTATGACGATCACATGACTCTCGACCTTTCGCCAAAAAGTATGTATGATAAATCTAATTACAAGTTATATTTATATATAAATGATATTGCAGGCTCAAGTCCTTTCCGTAGATATGTTACAATCCCAGTAAGTGATATTTCTAGCATAAACTTGCAGACTATTAATGCAAAAGTCGGGGAATGCAAACAACTACAGTATAGTGTTGTGCCAACAAGCCTTAGTGTTGTGCCACTTGAGGTTACCTCCAGCAATAGTGAGGTTGTAGAAGTCTTAGCCGATGGTCGAGTACTCTTCAAATCCAAAGGCGAAACTGTGATAAAAGTGACGGCACCTAATGGTAAAACAGCGCAACAGCTTGTCAAAATTACTGACACTTTGCCAAGCTCATATTTCAGACTTGAAATGACAAATTCGCAAGGAAAGAATTGTTTTAACGGACTAAGCATAAACTCCACTTATAATCTAAAATTATGGCAAAGTGATAATAGCATATATAAAGTTGACGTTTCACTATTAAATTATGTAATTGAAGATGCCAGTGAAGAGGGGGTATATCAACTTGTAAAAGAGGACGATGAATACATTTTAAACACTTATGGAACAGAAAAATATATTACAATAAATTATTCTATCTATATTGGCGACCAATTATTACTTACCACTTCAGATAATATTGGAATTAAAGACTTAAATAATATTGAATTTGAGAAAAGTGAGTATAAGGAAAGGCAACCCAATAATTTCAGAGTGGGGTTAAAGTTCAGTAGTAGTGGCGTAGAGCAAGAAGATAAAGAGGTTACTTTGACGCTTCCTAGCGATGGGAAAATGCTGTTTGAAAGCACGGGTACAAATACAGCAACATTTACTCTAACAAAGGGCAGGACTTTGTATGTTAATATTCTTTCAATAAAGGTGGGAGAGTGTGAACTTGTTGCAACACTAGGCGATGGACATACTGCTAAAACACGGCTTCAGTCTTTGTCTGGAATAAAAACCCTCACACTCAAAAATCCAGAAGATGCAAATATTACAATAAATAAAGGGGAACGTGCCGAGGTGTATTTTGTTCCACATTATTTCGACGATGAATATGAGTATGGCGATAGTTGGCTTTATGATAACGATAGTCCAGTAAAATCAAGTGTGCAGGTATCACATGATGCCACTTATGGTTATTTTTCGTATTATGTATGTGAAGATGTTCATAATGAACCATATATTTTAATTACTACGGATGGAGGAATAATTGCTGAGGACAAAGTTGTTACAGTTACTGTCAGTGTAAGGGGAAGGGAAGAAGTAAACTTTGTTTTTCAGGTTACAATATTAAAAGTTGACGATAGTACACCGTAGCCTTAAACACGATAAAAAGCCTGACATAAGTCAGTCTTTTTTGTAATAAAGAAAAAGCTCGCTTGCCACCCGCCAGCGTTGTGGAGTATAAAGTAAAAAAAGACAAAAAATAAATAAAATAAAATGAAAAAAGTGTTGACATATAATAAATAATTGTGGTACAATAACAACGCTGACATATTCATATAAGGACTGGAGGTTTTCTGAAAGAAAATCGGAAGGACCCCTTAATGGAAGAGGACTGGGTGGAGAAACCTATCGAGCAGCGAGTTAGATTGCTTTAGCAATCGTATCCGCGGTAGAGAGGTTGGTGTCTGTCCCAAGACGTCAGTCGAACCATGACAATTGAATAATACAAGTACAAGAATTGAGAAAACAATAAAAGTCAATTTTACAAAAAGTTATTGAGCAAATGGTCAAACAAATAATAGTGTACTATTTAATCTAAATATAAAACCTCTTAACAAGTACCGACAAACCGCCAACGAAGTGCGGTTTCGCTTGGTCGGTAAGAGGAGCAACTCGCGTCCAGACCATAGAAATTTATGGAAGTAAATTTCGGGGAAGTAAAGCGAGAATGCGACGAAATTTTAGAGTTTGATCCTGGCTCAGGACGAACGCTGGCGGCGTGCTTCAAACATGCAAGTCGAACGGAGTTAGTTGTCAGCACAAAGGTAATTTGAAATGTGAAAGCGTTTGAAAAAATCGAAGATTTTTTCTCCCCGCGCCCGCAAGGGAAACAAACATGGAAAGAAAAGTTGCTTTTGTGCTGATAATTAACTTAGTGGCGGACTGGTGAGTAACGCGTGAGCAACTTGCCTCATACAGGGGGATAACAGAGGGAAACTTCTGCTAATACCGCATAAGACCACGGGGTGGCATCACCCAGGGGTCAAAGGAGTTAAATCTGGTATGAGATAGGCTTGCGTTTCATTAGCTAGTTGGTAAGGGTAACGGCCTACCAAGGCAACGATGAATAGCCGATCTGAGAGGATGACCGGCCACACTGGGACTGAGATACGGC
>CANBAX010000060.1 GCA_947366645.1 uncultured Clostridia bacterium | reverse complement strand
TTACTTTCAAAATCATTTACTATGCAAGACTTAGAAAGACAGGAGGAAGAAGTTCTTAAAAATTGTATACAGCGTAAGAATATTGTACTTTCTTTGCCATATGATTTATATAGGCGCAATAAAATACTCTTTGAAGGACAAGCCATATATTACTTAAGACTTGAAAGAAGTAATCTTACAAAGAAAGATATAATAAGCAGTGTATCATTCGTTACAAGAGATGAATATTTAAAGGCCAATGCAACAAAAACAATATTTCTTGATAGCCTTGATGAAAATATTGCTGTTCAAAAAGTTAGGGGAGAAATTAAATGAAAATAGCACAAAAAACATTAAATTATGTAAAATCCATTACAGCACAAACAATATCAAATGCAGGTAGTGGTCATACAGGAACCGCACTAGGTGCATCATCAATAATGCTAGCACTATTCAAAGACCATTATAATTTTGATGTGGCGGACACAGATTTTATCAATAGAGATAGATTAGTAATCTCATCTGGCCATGCTTGTCCGCTATATTATACCCTTCTTTCTATGTTTGGCTTTGATGTAAGTATACAAGACCTTAAAGAACTTAGAAAATATGGCTCTCGCACACCAGGTCACCCTGAATATGGTCAAACCAGCGGAGTTGAAGTAACCACAGGCGCTTTAGGTCAAGGGGTTGCAAATGCAGTCGGACTTGCGGTTGCGTCAAGTATAATGGCGGAAAGATTTAATTCTGTCGGTTTTCCAATAATAAACAATTACACCTATTGTCTTGCCGGAGATGGCTGTCTAATGGAAGGTGTGGCAATGGAGGCTTGCAGTCTTGCAGGAAACCTAAATCTAAAGAATTTAATACTTTTATATGATAGTAATGAAGTTACAATAGACGGAAATTTAAACTTGTCAAATCGTGAAAATATTGCTAAAAAGTTTAAAGCAATGGGCTGGGCGGTAATCAAGGTAAAGAAGGGTAATGATTTTAAATCATGTTCGCGTGCAATAGCATTTGCTAAAAAGATGAATAAACCCACTCTTATAATTTTCAAAACCACAATAGGAATCGGTACTGATAAAGAAGGAACATCAGCGGTACACGGTGCGGTATTAACTAGCGAAGAAATCAAAGTGTTTAATGAAAAACTAGGTGTAAAAGAGAGTTTTTATGTGCCAAACGATGTCCGCGATTTCTGTATGGCAAGTGCAAGAAAGGGAAGATTAAACCACGAAACATGGAATCAAGAACTTGCGGTATACAGCAACTCAAATCCAGAATTATTTAAACAATTCTTACAATTTTTTGATAGAAAAAAATTCGAGCCTCAAAAATTTGTTAAAGACGAATATAAATGGGCGGGAGAAAGCACAAAAAATATTAATAAATATATATTAAATGAACTTGCCGAAAAACTACCACAAGTAGTGGGTGGCACGGCAGATGTGGCTGCTTCTACAGGTGTGTTTATAGATAATGGCGGCAATTTTCTTGCAGGCAATAAACGTGGCAGAAATATTCATTTTGGCGTGCGTGAACATGCTATGGCAGCGATTTGCAATGGTATAGCGCTGTATGATGATTTTGTTCCCTTCTGTTCGGCCTATCTTGCGTTTTCAAACTATATGCTTCCAAGTATCAGAATGTCAGCAATTATGAAACTAGATGTGCTATATTTCTTTACTCATGACAGCCTGCTTGTCGGGGAAGATGGCGTTACTCATCAAGCAATAGAGCAGCTTCCACAACTTAGAAATATCATTGGCCTAAATGTATACAGACCTTGTGATACAAACGAACTTTTGGCAGGCTATCAAGTAGCACTTTCAAAAAGCGGACCATGTGCATTTGCACTCACAAGACAAAAAATTGAGGAAGTAAAAGGCACAAGTTATAAAGATGCTCTTCAAGGTGGATATATTTTAAAACCTGCGGAAAAAGAAGCTGAAATCGTTATCTTTGCAAGTGGAAGCGAGGTGCCACTCGCACTTGAGGTGGCAAACGAGATTAAAGGCAAAGATGTAAGTGTTGTATCTATGCCATGTATGGAGCAGTTTGAAAAACAAACACCAAATTATAAAAACAAAGTGCTACAAAAAACTGCTAAATTAAGGGTGGCTATCGAAGCGTCTAACGATAAAACATGGTATAAATATATTGGGGAAGACGGCTTGTTAATCGGGGTTGAAGGCTATGCAAAAAGTGGCAAAGGCGAAGAAGTTTACTCAAAAGCCGGCTTTAACGTGAAAGAGATAGTAAGAAAAATAAGTAAACTACTTGAAAAATAAATAAAAAAACTTCAGACTTTGGCCTGAAGTTTTTTAATGGGTAAGTTATTCGACAAATTTTGATAAATTCCAGCACCTTTCCCCAAAATTATTGAGGCATTATTGAAAAACCAACTGTATACTATATATAGGAGAAATAAGCATAATGACTAAAAAAAGTTTGGTATTAACTGGCAATGGAAATCAAAAAGCGGTTCTTGCTTTTGAGCATGATGGCGAAAAACTTTCCGGAAGACTAAGGTTATACAATTTTGCAAATGAGCCTCAAGGAATAATAAGCTTAGGAATTTTTATCGATGGTAAGGTAACAAAAGCAGGTTTAACCCGCAATTCAAGTATGCTTTATACCTTTAAATCTTTATCAATTCCTATGCCTAAAGACTTTTCTTGCGCGGTTGTGAATTTTACAGGCGGGGAAAGTGAAGCTATTTTATATGGCAATAGTGACGGCGCAGGTAATCAAGATGAGGTTTATGGTGCGGTAATAGACGCTATTGCAGGTGCGACGAAAATGTCAGAGGTGGAAGAAACATTAGATGAGCATGGAATAGAATACGATGATGAATTAAAGCAAGAAATAGATGATGCTATTGAGAGTGAATTTGAAAAAAATTCTTGTGCAAAATGTAAGTATAGACAGTACTTTTTTGAACATAATCCGTCAAGTACTCTTTCAAGTATAAAGATGCAGGAAGAAGAGGTTGTAATTCCAGAGGATAAACCATCATTTTATGAAGAGATAAAATCTCAAATTGATAAACTGTTTGCTTCAAGTCCAACCGAGCAGTATCTTCAAGAACTAATTCCAAATTCAAAATGGGTAAAGGTCGAATTTGATAAGGGTGGAGATTATTATGTTTTGGGGCTACTGTATGATGACGATAAATTAAAATATATATGTTATGGTGTTCCAGGTATATATCAAAAAACACCACCAAAACAGTTATCGGGATATCCAATTTGGTTTCCGCTTGATAGGGGGAATAATGAAGGCTTTGGTTACTGGCTTACCTATCAAGACGCGGATAGTGGGGAAAGTATTAAGGCGATAGTGGAGTAAATATGAAGATAGTAGCGTTAATAATTTTAATACTGCTAGGACTTTCAAATCTTGTGCTTTTAGCAGTTATATTAGCAAAAAAGATAAAACTCAAAAAAAATCAGAAAAAAAAGGAAAAAAAAGAGGCTGTTTAAGTCTTTTTTTAAATAATTTTATTAATGCACCAAATCATTTTGTTTTTTGTCGGAAAGTGTATATAATAAAATTATAAATGAAAAAGTTTTCAAAACTAAATTTAATTATAGTTTGTATTATCTCCTTTTTCGCAGGGATGCTTTTAATCAGCAACAGTGCGGGAGGGAGATTTTTTGAAAATGATTATGGAAATATTCAATATATAGGAATTGACGCATTCAGTGGTGATACCTATCTTTATGCCTCTTCTACTACAACAGGGGCATCTTTGGGAGTGAGTGCAACATTAAGTTCGACTACGGTAACTTCTGGGAGTGAAGTTTCCTTAACGCTTTCAGCTTTGCTAGAGCAAGATGAGGTTTCAGACACTTCAGAATTTGGTCATGTTTTCGTAGTAGGTTATGATATAGATATAACTATTACATTTGGTGGAAAGACATATACTACAATTTTGGGTCCTAATACATCTGGCGATTTAACAAATATGCCGAGCGATACTTCTACCGTTAAACTTGCCACAACTGGCTTAACAGGAAAACAAACTATTAATATAAAGATAGAAGCCTCGTTTGGTACTTTTATTACGCCATTAGGGTCTGATATCGAGCATGTTACTGGCAGTATCACAAATAAGTTTGTCACAGTTAATCCTGCTACAGCTACAGTTAAACGTGGCACTCTTTCAAATGTCACTTCAATATATTACGGTACAAGTTCTTCCTCACAAACAACTCAGCTCACTTCAACCAGTGGAATAACACTTACAGCTGGCACATATTATTTTCGCTATGTGCTTTCTTCTGCCACCGGTTATACTTTTACATTTTCGGGTTGGACTGGCAGTTTAAGTGGTACTGGAAATCCAAAAAGCTTATCCATTTCGGCGGGTAGTACTTATACCATAGGTGCATCGGCGACAAAAACAGCAAATAAATATTCCGTTACTTTAAATACCAATAAGGGCAGTGGTTCAACTACGCCAACTGCTGGTTCAACAAGTGTAACAGCCACCTATGATAGTGGTATGCCTTCAGCCACTATGCCAACTCGGTCAGGCTATACCTTTGTTGGCTACTACGATACTACGGCTTCTACTGGCGGTACACAGTATTATACAGCCACTGGTGCGAGTGCTAGGGTCTGGAATAAAACAGCCGCTACAACTTTGTATGCTCGCTGGACGCCAAATAAATTTACGATAACTCTAAATACAAACAAAGGCAGCGGCTCAACCACGCCAACAGGTGGAAGCACAAGTGCATCAGCAACCTTTGACGCAGCAATGCCAAGTATAACATTGCCAACTCGGTCAGGGTATACTTTTGTTGGTTACTATGATACTAATGCTTCTACTGGTGGTACACAATACTATACCTCTACAGGCACGAGCGCTCGGGGCTGGAATAAGACAAGCAATACAACACTTTATGCTCGCTGGACGCCAAAGAACTATACAGTGACATTAAATTCAAACGGAGGCAGTGGTGGCAGTACCAGCACAACAGCAACATTTGATGCAGCCATGCCAAGCATAACCCTTCCAACAAAGACGGGCTGGAAATTCC